>CBHWAL010000030.1:0-15691 GCA_966111495.1 uncultured Achromobacter sp.
CGGACCTCTATACGGGCGAGGCGGAATATGACACCATCCGCGCCGTCAAGGCCGAAATCGGCATCCCCGTGATCGCGAACGGAGATATCGACTCGCCCGCCAAAGCCCGGCACGTCCTGGATTACACTGGCGCCGATGCGGTCATGATTGGCCGGGCGGCTCAGGGCCGTCCGTGGATCTTCCGCGAAATCGACCACTTCCTGCGCACGGGCGAAACACTGGCCCCTCCCTCTCATGGGGAAATGCGCGAGCTGCTGCTCGAACATCTCGACGACCACTACCGTTTCTATGGCGAGCACACCGGCGTACGCACCGCGCGCAAGCACATAGGCTGGTATGTGGACGGCCTGCCGGGCGCGGATTCGTTCTGCGCCCGCATGAACCAGATCGACAACACCCGCGACCAATGGCGGGCGGTGGCGGACTGGTTCGATACCCTCTCACGCGACGGCGCCCCCACCCCGGCGCCGGCCGCAGAAGCCCTACTGGCGGCATGACCGCCTAAACACCAACATAAAAATATCTGTACTCAAATGAGCAAGAAAGATGTCCTGGAAGAATGCGTGCGCGCCAGCCTGGAGCGCTATTTCGAAGACTTGGGCGAGTCCGAGCCCCACGATATGTGGGACATGGTCATGCGCTGCGTGGAGCGCCCGGTGCTTGAAGTAGCGTTGGAGCGGTCGGGCGGCAACCAGTCCCGGGCCTCTGAAATGCTGGGCATCACCCGCAACACCCTGCGCAAGAAGTTGCTGGCGCACAATATCCAGGTATAGCTTTTACGCGAGGGCTGCCCCCCGGCGGGCGCCGCCCTCTTCTACGCCGATTTCCCATCCTGACCTGAACGAGAAAGGCGCACCGCCCGACTCCCGTCCCCCACCATGAAAATCGAAACCGCCCTGCTTTCGGTGTCCGACAAGACCGGCATCGTTGAATTTGCCCGCGCCCTGGCCGCGCGTGGCGTGCGCCTGCTGTCCACCGGCGGCACCGCCAAGCTGCTTGCCGATTCCGGCCTGACCGTCACCGAAGTGGCCGCCCACACCGGCTCGCCCGAGATCCTGGACGGCCGCGTGAAGACGCTGCACCCGAAGATCCACGGCGGCCTGCTGGCCCGCCGCGACAGCGCCGAGCACATGGACACGATCAAGGCGGCGGGCATCGATCGCATCGACATGCTGGTGGTCAATCTGTACCCGTTCCGTGAAACGGTGGCCAAGCCCGATTGCACGTTTGCCGACGCCGTCGAGAACATCGACATCGGCGGTCCGGCCATGCTGCGCGCCGCCGCCAAGAACCACGGCACCGAAGCCGGCGGCGTGACCGTCGTGATCGACCCGGTCGACTATTCGCGCGTCCTGACCGAAATGGACAAGGGCGGCTCGACTTCGTACGGCCTGCGCCTGGCGCTGGCTGCCAAGGTCTACGCTCACACGGCCGCCTACGACGGCGCCATCGCCGCCTACCTGACCAGCGTGACCGACGCCGAACCCGCGCAGGAAGCCGTGCCCGCCCGCAACGAATGGCCCGGCACGCTGACGCTGCAGGTCAAGCAGGAACAGGCCCTGCGTTACGGCGAAAACCCCCATCAAAGCGCCGCCTTCTACGTGGACGCGCAGCGTCCGGCCGGCCTCTTGGGCAACTACCGCCAGCTTCAGGGCAAGGAACTGTCCTACAACAACATCGCCGACGCCGATGCGGCGTGGGAATGCGCGCGCAGCTTCGAGGCGCCCGCCTGCGTCATCGTCAAGCACGCCAACCCCTGCGGCGTGGCCGTGGCGGCCGACACGCTGGGCGCGTACCAGCAGGCCTTCAAGACCGACCCGACGTCGGCCTTTGGCGGCATCATCGCCTTCAACCGTCCGGTTGACGCCGCGACCGCCGAGGCCGTCAGCGCGCAGTTCCTGGAAGTGCTGCTGGCCCCCGCCTACGACGGCGCCGCGCTGGCCATCCTGGCTGCCAAGAAGAACGTGCGCGTGCTGGAAGTGCCGATGGGCACGGGCCAGAACGCCTTCGACATCAAGCGTGTGGGCGGCGGCTGGCTGGTGCAGACGCCGGACGCCTACAACGTGCCGCGCGACGCCCTGAAGGTCGTCACCAAGCGCCAGCCCACCGAACAGGAAATGAACGACCTGTCGTTCGCCTGGAAGGTCGCCAAGTACGTCAAATCCAACGCCATCGTGTTCGTGGGCGGCGGCATGACCCTCGGTGTCGGCGCCGGCCAGATGAGCCGCATCGACTCGGCACGCATCGCCTCCATCAAGGCGGAAAACGCCGGCCTGTCGCTCAAGGGCTCGGCCGTGGCGTCCGACGCGTTCTTCCCGTTCCGCGACGGCCTGGACGTGGTGGTGGCTGCGGGCGCGACGTGCGTGATCCAGCCTGGCGGCAGCGTGCGCGATGACGAAGTCATTGCCGCGGCCGACGAGCACGGCATCGCCATGGTGCTGACCGGCACGCGTCACTTCCGCCACTGATGCGCGTCCTCGGTATCGATCCCGGCCTGCGCCGTACTGGCTTCGGCGTGATCGATGCCGACGGCTCGCGGCTGCGTTACGTGGCCAGCGGGACCATCGTGGTCCCGCCGGCGCTGACCCTGTCCGAACGCCTGAAGGTCATCCTGGACAACCTGCGCCAGGTGGCCCGCGACACGCAACCCGACGTGGCCGCGCTGGAAATCGTCTTTCTCAATACCAATCCCGCGTCGACCCTGCTACTGGGCCAGGCGCGCGGCGCCGCGCTGTGCGCGCTGGCCGACAGTTCGCTGGCCGTGCACGAGTACACCGCCCTGCATATCAAGAAAGCCGTGGTCGGCACCGGCCGCGCGGCGAAAGAGCAGGTGCAGATGATGGTGCAGCACCTCTTGGCGCTGGACGGCGTGCCCGCCCCCGACTCGGCCGACGCGCTGGCCTGCGCCATCTGCCACGCGCACGTGGGTCCGCTGCAGGACAAGCTGGAACGCCTGGGCAGCGCGCTGCGCTGGGGCGCCACCCCCCGCATCCGAAACGGCGGGCTGATGGGCTGCGCCCCCCGCGGTTATACAACCCCCGCTTCCGCCGCGCATGGCGCGCCACCACCCTTGCCAGGCCTCTCACCATGATCGGAAGAATCACCGGAACCCTGATCGAAAAACTGCCCCCCACGATCTGCGTGGACGTGGGCGGAATCGGGTATGACATCGACGTGCCCATGAGCACGCTGTATTCGCTGCCCGACACGGGTGCGCGGGTCACGCTCTACACGCATCTGACCGTGCGCGAAGACGCGCACATCCTGTACGGCTTTGCCTCGGCCAGCGAGCGCAGCGCGTTCCGTGAGCTCATCAAGGTCAGCGGGATCGGGGCGCGCACCGCGCTGTCCGTGCTGTCGGGTTTGTCGGTGGCAGACCTGGCGCAGGCCATCACGCTGCAGGAGTCGGGCCGCCTGACCCGCGTGCCGGGCATCGGCAAGAAGACCGCGGAACGGCTGCTGCTGGAAATGCGCGGCAAGCTGGGTGCAGACATCGGCGCATCGTCGCACGTCACGCACGACAACCAGTCCGACATCCTGAATGCGCTGCTGGCGCTGGGCTACTCCGAGAAGGAATCGCTGTCGGCCCTGAAGACGCTGCCCGAAGGCGTGGGCGTGTCCGACGGCATCAAGCAGGCGCTGAAGGCGCTGGTGCGCTAAGGGCGCGAGGCCGCCTTGCCTTGCTGCAGGTAGCGCGGCGCCACGGCCTCCAGGCCCGTGGGCACCACGTGCAGCTCGGGGGAGATCGGCCCGCCGCAGACGTTGTCGCGGCGCAGGGAATCCAGGTTGTCGCGTGACATCAGGGGCGTGCCCGGCATGCATTCGAACAGCCGGGCCTGCATGCGCCCCACCCCCATCGGAATGCTGATGACCGGGCGCGGATGGCCGCTCCAGGCGGCGCACAGCCGCGCGATCTCGCCCAGCGTGTAAACCTGCGGCCCGCCCAGTTCGTAGGTCTTGCCGCAGGTGTGCGTATCGGCCAGCGCGTTGACCATGGCGGTCACGACATCGCCCACGTAGATAGGCTGCATGCGCGCATTGGCGCCCGCCAGCGGCAGCGCCGGTAGCCAGCGCGCCAGCGACGCGAACATATTGGTGAAGTGGTCGTCGGGGCCAAAGAGGACCGACGGACGGAAGATGGTCCAGCCGATATCGCCGCGGTCTTGATAGGCCGCCTTGATGGCGGCCTCGCCGTCGCCCTTGGAACGCTGGTACATGCTGTCGCCACTGGAGTCGGCGCCCAGCGCGCTGACGTGCAGCAGGCGGCGCACGCCGTGGCGCACGCAGGCCTGCGCAATGCGCTGCGGCAGATGCACGTGGGCTCGCGCGAAGTCCGACCCATACGGCCGGCCCAGATTGCCATGCAGGATGCCCACCAGGTTCACGACGGCATCGCAGCCCCGGACCATGCCGTCGAGCGCTGCGTCGTCATGGATGTCCGCCTGAAGCAGGGTGACCGTGGGAAGTAATTGCAGATCGCGTCCGCGTGCAATGAGCCGCGTGGGCACGATGATCTGATGCGGGTCCGCGCAAAGCCGTGCTACCAAGTGGCGGCCGATGAAGCCCGTGCCGCCAATGACAAGGATACGCATGGCGTAGCCTCCGGTTCGTCAGGATCGAGGTTCGATTCTGCCTTGCCAGGTCGGCAGGCGCAAGCACACGCGGAGCGCCCTCCGCGCGCGCCGCTTGATGCGCGTCAGCCCGCCAGCAGCCTGGCGTAGGCCGGAAGATCGACGTTGCCGCCGCTGATGATGACGCCTACCCGGGCCCCACGCACCGGCACCACGTTCTGCATGACGGCGGCCGCGGCCAGGCAACCCGTGGGTTCCACGACCATCTTCATGCGCTCGGCAAAGAACTTCATGGTCGTGACGAGCTGTTCATCCGTCACCGTGACGATGTCGCGCACGTACTTCTGGATGAGGGGGAACGTGATATTGCCCAGGTGCGTGGTGGCGGCGCCATCGGCCAGCGTCTTGGGCGCGGGGATTCGGACAATTTCACCTTTGCGCAAGGACTGCTGTCCGTCGTTGCCGGCTTCGGGCTCCACGCCGTACACCAGGCAGCGCGGGCTGAGCGCGAAGGCAGACAGGGCCGAGCCCGACAGCAGGCCGCCGCCGCCGAGGCACACGAACAGGTAATCGAGCTCGCCGACTTCCTCGAACAGCTCCTTGGCGGCGGTGCCCTGCCCCGTGATCACGTCCTCGTGGTCGTACGGCGGGATCAGCGTGGCGCCGGTTTCGGCCTGGATGCGGCGGGCGATGGTCTCGCGATCTTCGGTGTAGCGGTCATACGTGACGATCTTGCCGCCGTAGCCTTCCGTCGCCGCGCGTTTGGCCGCGGGCGCGTCCAGCGGCATGATGATCGTGGCCTGAACGCCCTGCAGCCGGGAGGCCAGCGCGATGGCCTGCGCGTGATTGCCCGACGAGAACGTCACCACGCCGGCGGCACGCTGCTCGGGCGTGAGGCGCGCGATCGCGTTGTAGCCGCCCCGGAACTTGAAGGCGCCCATGCGCTGGAAGTTCTCGCACTTGAAGAACAGCGACGCGCCGGCGATGGCGTCGGCGGTGGCCGAGGTCAGGACGGGCGTGCGGTGTGCGTTGCCGGCCAGGCGCTCGCTGGCGCGCACGACGTCATCATAGGAGGGCAATTCGGGCTGCATGGAATAAGGTCCTTAGATCGCGAGGGGAAACGAAACCCTCGGATCATAAACCCGCAGCGCGGTTTGCGCGCCGCCCATTGGCATGACGGCGCGCGGGGCAGCCTACTTGCCGAAAAGGTCGCCGCTGCCGCCGGTGGTGCCCGCGGGCGGCGTCAGGCCCAGATGACGCCACGTGGTCAGGGTGGCGGTGCGGCCCCGCGGCGTGCGTTGCAGGTACCCGTGCTGGATGAGGTACGGCTCGATGACATCTTCGATCGTGTCGCGCTCTTCGCCGATGGCCGCGGCCAGACTGTCCACGCCGACCGGGCCGCCATCGAACTTGTGGACGATGGCTTCGAGCAGCTTCCTGTCCATCAGATCCAGGCCTTGCGGATCGACTTCAAGCATGGCGAGCGCGCGGCCCGCGACGTCGCCATCGATCGTGCCGTTCGCCTTCACTTCGGCGTAGTCGCGCACCCGGCGCAGCAGGCGGTTGGCGATACGCGGCGTGCCGCGGGCGCGGCGCGCCACCTCGGCCGCGCCATCCGGCGTGATGACGGCATTGAGCAACCCCGCGCTGCGCGTCACGATGCGGCCGAGATCGGTGGCGTTGTAGAACTCGAGCCGCGAGACGATGCCGAAGCGGTCGCGCAGCGGATTGGTCAGCATGCCGGCGCGCGTCGTGGCGCCCACCAGCGTGAAGGGCTGCAGGTCCAGCTTGACGCTGCGCGCGGCCGGGCCTTCGCCGATCAGGATGTCGATCTGGAAGTCTTCCAGCGCCGGATAGAGGATTTCCTCGACCACGGGCGAAAGGCGGTGAATCTCGTCGATGAAAAGGACGTCGTTCTTTTCGAGGTTGGTCAGCAGCGCGGCCAGATCGCCTGGGCGTTCAAGGACCGGGCCGGAGGTCTGGCGCAGCTGCACGCCCATTTCGTGGGCAATGATATGCGCCAGCGTGGTCTTGCCCAGACCCGGCGGGCCGAAGAGCAGGACGTGGTCCAGCGCCTCGCCGCGTTTGCGGGCCGCGGCAATGAAGATCTCGAGCTGTTCGCGGGCGCGCTGCTGCCCGACGTACTCTTCCAGCGCCTTGGGCCGCAACGCGCGCTCGATCGACTCCTCGTTCGGTGACACCGGCTGCGGCGCCACGATGCGAGGGGCGTCGGGTCGGGAGGAAAGCGAATCGGACTGGATGGCCATGGTGCGGGGTACGGGCAAAGGACGAAGCAGGATGAATCGTACCGTAGCGCGGGCCGCCCCGGGGTTGCTCCCCCGGGACCACGCCCGTCAGGCGACCTGGGACAGCGGCAGCAGGACCCGGACGCACAGGCCGCCGGATTCGGCCTCGCGCAGTTCGAGCGACCCGCCGTGCGCCCGGGCGATGGCTTCGGCCAACGCCAGGCCCAGGCCCACGCTGCCGGTGCGCGTGCGCGCGTCGTCCAGCCGGCTGAATGGCCGCAAGGCCTCAAGGCGGCGCTCGGGCACGATGCCCGGGCCGTGGTCGGCCACGTCCAGCACCGCGTGCCCGTCCTCGCGGCGCAGCGCAATGTCCACCGGCGGCGCGCCGTGATTCAGCGCGTTGCCGATCAGGTTGTCCAGCAGGCGCCCCAGCGCCACGGCGTCGGCCTGCACCACCAGGCCGCTGGCATCCAAGGCAGTGTTCAGGCCGATGGCGGTGCCGGCGCCCTGCCAGGCGCCCACGCGCTCGGTCAGCCATTCGGACAGCACGATGGGCGCGTAGCGGTAGGCCGCCGGATCCGTGCCGCGCACGAAACCGATGAACTGATCCACCATGTGCTGCATGTCGCGCAGGTCCGTGCGCAGGCCTTCCTTCAGCGTGGAATCGTCCGCCATTTCGACGCGCAGCCACATGCGTGACAGCGGCCCCTTCAGGTCATGCGGCAGGCCGGAAAGCAGCGTGCGCCGCACCGAATCGGACTCGGACAACGCGTCCAGCATGGCGTTGAAACGTTCGCCCAGCACGCGCGTTTCGTGCGGCCCCGAGGGCTCCACGCGTTGGGGCTGTCCCGCGGCCAACTGGTCCGCGGCGTCGGCCAGGCGCGTGATCGGCCGCGTGATGTGCCACGAAAAGCCCACGGCCAGAAGCAGCAGGAGGCCCAGGCCACCCAGCCAGGCGGCGATGAAAGGCGTGGCGACGGGCGGGTCCAGCCGTTCCAGCGGAATGACCAGCCACTCGCGCAGCCGCGGCGCGTCTTCGGTGGCCGGGTTGGGCGCCAGCGAAATGAAGATCTCGGGCGTGGGTCCGCGCGACAGCGCCACGCGCGTGCCGTCGTTCAGGCGTTCGTTGAGTTGCTGCACAAGCACCCGCAGGTCGCGGCGGATGTCGTCGGGCTCGGGCTTGTAGCGGCGGTTGGACTCCTCGCGATCGCGGGCGCCGTCACCGGTGCGCTGCGCGTCGCCGCGCGCGGCGTCCGTGTCGCGCTCGTCGTCGCGGACTTCGGGCGGCGGAGGCGGCGGCGGCCCGTGAAACTGGGAATCCTGGGTGGACGGCGGCGGTGAAGGCGGCGGGCGCGGCGCCGCGCGCGGCGGCGGACGGCGACCGTTGAATCGTTGCAGCTTGGCTTCGGCCGGCAGCACGCGCGACCACAACCGCCACTGGTTCTGCGACGCGGTCCGCACGAAATCGGCGCGATCTTCAGCCGGCACCTGGGACACGGCGGCGCGCAGCGTGCGGATGGTGGTGACGATGTAGCCGATCGCCGTGTCTTCCATGAACTTGTGCCGGAAGTACGACACCGTCACCAACGTGGCGGCCTGCGTCAGCAGGACGGATCCCAGGATCAGCAGGATCAGCCGTGCCCGCAGCGAGCGGGGCACCAGAATGCCGGGGGAAAAGCGCATCAGGGCGAGAACCGGTAACCGATGCCCCAGACGGTCTGGATCCAGCGCGGCTGCTTGGGATCGTCTTCGATGACGCGGCGCAGGCGCAGGATCGCGATGTCGATTGCGCGGTCGTTGCGCTCGCCGGCGTCGTCGTCGCGGGCCAGCGCCAGCAGGCGTTCGCGCGACAGCGGCTTGCCCGCGTTGCGCACCAGGGCTTCAAGCAGGTTGATCTCGCCGCCGGTCAACTTGACAACGGTACCTTCGCGGGAAAGCTGGCGCGTGGACGGGTCGAACACGAACGGGCCGAACGAGACCGGCGCGTCCTTCGTGAGCGCGGACGGGCCGCGTTTGCGGCGCAGCACGGCCTCGATGCGGGCCAGCAGTTCGCGGGGGTCGAAAGGCTTGCCGACGTAGTCGTCGGCGCCAGCCTCCAGGCCGATGATGCGGTCCACGGCTTCGTCGCGCGCGGTCAGCAGGATGACGGGAATGTCCTCGCCCTGCTCGCGCAGGCGGCGGCAGGCATCGGCGCCGTCGCCGCCGGGCAGCATGCGGTCGAGCACCAGCAGATCGGGCGCGTACCGGGTGATGCGCGAGGAAAGATCGGTCGCGTCCGGCGCCAGCAGCGTGTCGTAACCGTGCCGGTTCAGGTAGTCGGCCAGCAACTGGCGCAGCGCCGGATCGTCGTCGACGACCAGCAGCTTGGTGTGGGAATTGTCCATGGGCGTCATAGTGCGGCGCGTCGCCGTTGCCCGCAAGGGGCGGGAAATCATCTGAAATATACCCGTTGCACGATGTACCACTGATGTGTCGGGGTTTTTGCAAAGGAGGTGTCCGCGCCCCCGAACTGGCCCTAGAATGGCGCTTCGCCTGCCGCCCTTCGTGGACTTTCCTAAAGATCGTTTACAGATCAACGGCAGGGTCCTGCCTACACTGTTCTCATGGCCGCCACAGCTAACCCCTGGCGCAGAGGGCTGTTGCACGCGGCGCTGACGGCGGGCCTGGCCTGGCCGCTGGCGCCCGCTTTTGGTGACGAGCCCGACGTGTCCCCGTTTACATTGACGCCGCCCCCGGCGGGCGAAGTCACGCGCGTGGCGCGCGGCATTGGTGTCTTGTCGCCGGTGCAGTCCCTGCCGGTACGCCCCGCCCCGTCGCTGGACGAGCACGCCGTGCCGCTGGACCCGACGCCGTGCGACCTGCATGCAACCGAGCCCGGCATGGACACCACGGTGCGCGACGGCGGCCAGGACCTGGCCGACGGCTTCATCCCGGGCACGGGCATGGGGTTGACCGGCAACGCGCCCACGGTCCCCCTGTCGTGCGACCCGCTGGCCACACCGGCTGCCGCGCAAGACACTCCGCCCGACTATTCCTTCGCGCTGGAAAACGGCGACCTCCCCAGCGTGCCGGTCATCGTGATTTCCGGCGTCTCGCGACCCTCCCGCCCCTGGTTTTCGTCCGTTGGCGGACAGGACGGCCTGCGCTACGGCGGCAGCCGCAACTGGGTCTACAGCAACGCCGCCGGCCCCTCCCTCACGGTGGGCAATGTCAGCCCCAATTCGCCGGCGTGGGGCACCGGCGCGCCAGTGGGCGGGCTGCAGATCGCCAATTGGGGCGGCAGCGGCGCCACGCTGCCCGAGGGCAGCTTCGGCTACTCGTCATCGGTGGGCAAGCTGAACCTGATGGACCCGGCCGCCAAGTCCGGCGCCGTGGACTATGGCGCGTCCGTGGGCAGCGGCAGCGTGCGCTACGGGCTGACGCCGGTGGTGACGGTCGAAGGCCAGATGCAGAGCGCGCCTTCGCTGATCACCCGCGGCGTGGGCACCACGTACAACGCTGGCGAGTTCGGCACCTTCCGGGCCGGCGCCACGCAGAGCACGTTCGATGCGGCCAGCGGCTACCGCTACCGCTTCGGCTACAGCATCGACGTGGCCGACACCGTGACGCTGGGCTACACCAACGAGCAGATCGGCGCGGGCTACGGCGACTTGTCCACCTATTCCGACGGCGTGGCATCCGCTGCCCAGACTCGCAACACCGTGTCGGCGGGCGTCCCGCTGTCCGGCTGGGGCACGCTGAGCGGCACGTACTCCGGCCTGCGCGAGGGCTCGGTGCTGGCCGAGCAGCGCGTGGGCCTGTCCCACAGCATGTTCGTCGCCCCGAAGGTCAAGCTGGCCGTCGGCGCCGACCGCGACATCGTGACGGGCGACTACGGCTGGCGCGCCAACCTGAGCATGCCCGTGGACACCTTCATGCGCGGCACCTGGCTCAGTTGGTAAGCACCGGGTAGACGGACGAAAAAATCCCGCCGGAACGGACCCGGCCGAATTGGGGCTTAAAATCCCTGCCATGATGCTTCCGCCCTATCCCCATGTCTGACGCGCGCGCCCTCGGCGTGTTGCAGCGCGTTTTCGGTTACGAATCCTTCCGCAGCGACCAGCAAGCCATTGTCGAACAGGTGATCGGCGGCGGAGACGCGCTCGTCCTCATGCCCACCGGCGGCGGCAAGTCGCTCTGTTACCAGATCCCCTCGCTGGTGCGTGAAGGCACCGGCATCGTCGTGTCGCCCCTCATCGCGCTGATGCAGGACCAGGTCGACGCGCTGACCGAACTGGGCGTGCGCGCGGCGTTCCTGAATTCCACGCAGGAATGGCGGGTGGCTCGCGAGGTTGAACAGGCCTTCCTGGATGGCGAGCTCGACCTCCTTTACGTCGCGCCCGAACGCCTGCTGACCGACCGCTGCCTGCAATTGCTGGACCGCGGCCGCATCGCGCTGTTCGCCATCGACGAAGCGCATTGCGTGTCCCAGTGGGGTCATGACTTCCGGCCCGAATACCTGGGCCTGTCCATGCTGCACGAGCGCTGGCCGGACGTGCCGCGCATCGCGCTCACGGCCACCGCCACCGCCGTCACCCGCACCGAAATCGCGCAGCGCCTGTCGCTGGACGAAGCGCGCCATTTCGTCTCGAGCTTCGACCGTCCCAACATCCGCTACCGCATCGTCGAAAAGAACGAGGTGCGCAAGCAGTTGCTGGACATGATCCGCACCGAGCACGAAGGCGAATCCGGCGTGGTGTATTGCCTGTCGCGCGCCCGGGTCGAAGAGACGGCGGAATTCCTCTGCAACCAGGGCATCGATGCCATGCCGTACCACGCGGGCCTCAGCGCCCAGGTGCGGGCGGCCAATCAGTCGCGCTTTTTGCGCGAGGACGGCGTGGTCATGGTCGCCACCATCGCGTTCGGCATGGGCATCGACAAACCCGACGTGCGCTTCGTGGCGCACATCGACCTGCCCAAGTCGGTCGAGGGCTACTACCAGGAAACCGGCCGCGCCGGCCGCGACGGCCTGCCCGCCACGGCGTGGCTGGCCTATGGTTTGCAGGACGTGGTGCAGCAGCGCCGCATGATCGACGAATCCCCGGGCGACGAATCCTATCGCCGGCGCCTTGGCCAGCAGCTCGACGCCATGCTGGGCCTGTGCGAAACGGTGGAATGCCGGCGCGTGCGGCTATTGGCTTACTTTGGCCAGCAGATCACCGCGTGCGGCAACTGCGATGTCTGCCTGGATCCGCCGCAGGCGTGGGACGGCACGGTCGCGGCGCAGAAGGTGCTGTCGGCCGTGTACCGGCTCTGGAAGGAACGCGGCCAGCGCTACGGCGCCGGCCACATCATCGACATCCTGCGCGGCAAGGTCACCGACCGCACCAAGCAGCACGGCCACGAGTCGCTCAGCGTGTTCGGCGTGGGCGCCGACCTCTCCGACACCGCGTGGCGCGGCGTGCTGCGCCAGCTATTGGCGCAGGGTCTCCTGACCGTGGACAACGAAGGCTTCGGCACGCTGGCCCTGACTGAAGGCAGCCGCGCCGTGCTCAAGGGCGAACGCCAGCTCATGCTGCGGCGCGAGTCCGAAAAGAAGCCGCGGTCCGGCAAGACGGGCAGCGGACGGCCCAAGGCGGCAACGATCGACCTGCCGGCCGAATTGCAGCCGGTTTACGAGGCGTTGCGCGCGTGGCGCGGCGAAGTCGCCAAGAGCCACGGCGTGCCCGCCTACGTGATCTTCCACGACGCCACGCTGCGAGAGATCGCGCTGGCGCAGCCCGAGTCCATGGACGAACTGAGCCACATCAACGGCGTGGGGGCCCGCAAGCTGGAAGCCTACGGCGAAGAAATCCTGCAGCGGGTGGCGCGTCCCGTGGTTTAGTACGACGGCGGCGGCAGCAGCGGCACGGGGCGGCGCTCCTTGCCGAAGACCGACCGGTAGGCCAGGATGTTGAACACCAGCACCACCGGAATCCCCACGACGGCGCCGGCCATCACGAGCCGCATCGAGCCCAGTGCGCCCGCGCCATCCCACAGCGTCATGTCGTCAAGGATCAGGTACGGAAAGAGGCTGTACGCCAGTCCGCTCAGCATCAGCAGGAACAGCGCCACCGTCAGCACAAAGGGCAGCCAGCTGAAGCGGTCGGCGCGGCCCGGCAGGCGCGCAAGCAGCATTTCCGCGGCGACGAAGCCGGCCAGCATCAGCACCCACACCGACGCCGCCAGGCTCAGATGGGCGATGTTGCTCCACTTGTAGAAGATGCCGGCGTTGGCCAGGCCCAGCGTGACCGCAATCGAGACCATGCCCACGGCCGTCCAGCGGATCGCGTGGCGTGCCCAGTTGGCGGCGCGGCGCTGCAGGTCGCCATCGACGCGCATGACCAGCCACGACGCGCCCAGCAATACGTACGCGGCCACCGCGCACAGGCCCACGAACATCGCAAACCAGCCATAGCCCGCGTCGGACTGGTAGCCCGTGGCGATGCGGCCAAGCAGCATGCCCTGGCCGAACGCGGTGATGACCGAGCCGATCCAGAACGCGAAGATCCAGCGCGGCTTCATGTCGTTGCGGGCGCGGATCCGGAATTCGAAGGCGACACTGCGCAGCACCACGCCCAGCACCATGAATGTCAGCGGCCCGTAGAGCTTGCCCAGCACGGCGCCCCAGGCGAACGGGAACGCGGCGGCGAACAACCCCATGCCCAGCAGCAGCCAGAATTCGTTGGCGTCGCGCCACGGGCTGAGCAGGCTCATCATGCGCCCGCGCTCGTGCTCCGGCGCGATCTGCAGCAGGATCCCGACGCCAAGGTCGAAGCCGTCCAGGACCATGCCCGCGGCAATCACGACAAACAGCAGCGCCATGAAGGCGAGCGGCATCCAGAACGAGGGATCGTCGGCGCTCAGGCCTTGCGAGGCCGCCAGCATGGCGATCATGGCGCACCTCCGCTCAGCTTGCGCACGGGCACGACGCCGTAGCGCGCCGCATGAAACAGCATGCCGGCGAACGCGGCCAGCAGCAGCGCGTACAGCAGTCCGTAGCCGGCCAGCCCGTACAGCACGGTGCTGGAGGGCACGGAGCCCAGGACCTCGGATTGCGTGACGGTGCCGTTCACGACAAAGGGTTGCAGTCCGATGATGGAGACCCACCAGCCGGCCACGACGGCGATGCCGCCGGAAAACATCATGCCGCACAGGACCCGCTGCCACCACGGCGGCAAGGCCGACGGGTCCATGCCGCGCCGGAACGTCCACAGGAAGGTCACGCACGCCACCGCCAGCATCAGCAGGCCCAGCCCAACGGCCACGCGCAGCGACCAGAAGGTCAGCGCCACCGGCGGCAGCATGCCCGAATACTTGTCCAGGCCCTGGTAGGTGCCGTCCGCATTGCGATGCAGCCACATGCCGCCGGCGTTGTTGATCGTGAGGTCGCCCTCGTTGACGTGCGCGCGCGCATCGGGCCAGCCGAACAGCACCAGTTGCGGCACGGGGCCGCTTTGCCAGAAGCCCGCCGCGGCGGCGGCCTTGGCCGGTTGCAGTTGCGCCATCATCTGACCCGCGCCGGTCGCGACGGGCACCTGCAGGAACGCGGCCACCAGGGCCACCACCAGCGCCGTCTTGAACACGCTGCGCTCGCCCTCGCCCAGCGGCCGCCGCAACGCTTGCAGCGCGGTCACGCCCATCATCAGGAACGAGGCGGCCAGCGCCGCGCCGACCATCACCACGGCCATGCGCCAACCGACCGAGGGGTTGATCACGACCTTGTGCCAGTCATAGACCTGGTAGCGGCCGTCGACCAGCAGCGCGCCATCCGGCGTCTGCATCCACGATTGCAGGGCCAGCACCCAGAACACGGCGACGAGCTGCCCGGCCGCCACCATCAGGACCGCCAGCGTGTGCGCGACATCGGACACGCGGCGCTGGCCGAACAGCATGACGCCCAGGAAACAGGACTTGAGGATGAAGACGGACAGGATGCCGTATCCCAGCAGCGGACCGGCCACGTTGCCGATCTTGTCCATCAGGCCAGCCCAAAGGCTGCCGATCTGGATCAGGACAGGCACGCTGGCGGCCAGCGTCAGCACGAAGGACAGCGCAAAGATGCGGACCCAGAAGCGGTAGGCCGCCGTCCAGCCGCCATGGCTGGACCACCGGGCCCGGATCTTGAAGAACAGCAGCACCCAGGCCAGCGCGAGGGAAACGGCGAGAAAAAGCGCCAGGAAGCTAAGGCTGGCCACGAACTGCGCCCGGGCCAGGGATAGGGTCGAGATATCCATAATGGCCCGTAGTGTAGAGCCAGTTACATGACTATGGGGGCCGATTGAAACCGGTTGCAGGCGTGACAAAAATGGCTGCGCTGCGGAACGTGGCAAAATTGACGCTTTGTCGCTGCTTTTTCCTATTCTTTCAAGAATGACCACCGCCCCGACGCCGACCCCCGCCGCATCAAATTTCCTGCTCAACATCGTCCAAGACGACCTCGAAGCCAACCGCTTCCAGGGCAAGCGCTGGGCGGGCAAGCCTGGCCCGGCGGCCTTGCAGCAGCAGGGGGACGCGGACCCGGCGCGCATCCGCACGCGTTTTCCGCCGGAGCCCAACGGCTACCTGCACATCGGCCACGCCAAGAGCATCTGCGTGAACTTCGGCCTGGCTCGCGATTTCGGCGGCGTCTGTCATCTGCGTTTTGACGACACCAACCCCGAGAAGGAAGACCAGGAATACGTCGACGCCATCATCGAGGCCGTCCACTGGCTGGGCTTTGACTGGAAGGCCGACGGCCGCGAGAACCTGTACTTCGCCAGCGACTACTTCGGCTATATGTATGAGTTCGCCGAAGCCCTCGTCGAAGCGGGCCACGCCTACGTCGACGAACAGAGCGCGGAAGAAATCCGCGCC
>CBHWAL010000031.1:0-15622 GCA_966111495.1 uncultured Achromobacter sp.
CCCCTTGTGATTGACATGACGGGGACGGACCCGCGCCGATGCAGATCGAATCTTATCGACGCATTCGTTTAAGCGTCAATTGCTTTGGGTTGGGGTAATCACGCGCTTGCCGGAAGCCGTGAATGGTGCGTTCTGCGGGGCGCGCGGGCCGCCGGTCATTCGGCCGGGAGCGGTGCGGATGCTAGGGTTTTCGCCAAGTCGAGCAGCATGCGCTTGCGGCGGTCGCTGTCTTCATAGTGTTTACCCAGGGCCGACCATTCGGGCCGGCTGCGCGCTTCCTTCAGGGCATCCGGCAAGGGGCCTTTGCGCCATGCGTCATCGGCCGGAACATCAAGGCGCAACGGTTCGCGGGCGGCGTGGCCGCGGCGCTCCAGTGCCTCGATCAACTGCCGCTGGCGCAATGCGAGCAGGCGCAGCACGGCATCGTCCACGCTGATCTCGCGATAGCCGCGCAGCTTGCCCGCGACGCGCTTGCCCAGCTTCTCGACGCCTTGCCACAAGCCGCCCGCGGCCGCGCCGATCAGCATGCCGGTGCCCAGGCTGAGGCCCGCGCTCATCAGGTCGACGGCGGCGCCGGCCATGGCGCCCGCGGCCGCGCCCATGCCGACCTGCACGCCCATGTCCTTGAGCGCCTGCGGATGAAAGAGATCCATGCCCCAGCGCTCGCCCTGCAGCGGCAACGCGTCGTCGGCGAAGTCGGTGGCGCGAAAGTTGTAGAGCGCCAGCAGCGCGTTGACGCAGGTCTGTTCGCGCTGGCGCACCTGATCGCGCAGGTGGCTGGACGCGGCGGCCAGCGCGGCCTCATCACTTGCGCTGGACACATGCAGCGCGGCCACGTCGATGAGCAGGTCGGCGACCAGTTCGTAGGCGGCGGCATGGCGCTCGCGGCGTTGCGCGGCAAGGCTGTCGGACAAGCGCGCCAGCGCCCCGGCATGGCGGTCCAGCAGCACGCCAAGCTTGGCATACAGTTGCTGCTCGCCATCGAGCGGCGGCGCGATGGTGTCGAACTCCACCACGGCGTGCAGGCCCAGCCGCGCCATGGCGTCCCGCCAGGCGTCGGCGCGGTGCGCGGGTGCGCTGACGAAGTTGAGCACCGGCAGCAGCGGCCGGCCGCAAGCGGCCAGGATGGCGAGTTCGTCGCGATGCTTGCCCAGCACCGGATCACGCGCGTCGATGACGTAAAGCGCGGCATCGCAGTCGAGCATCTTGGTCAGGACGCGCGCCTCTTGTTCGTAGCGGCCATGCGCTTCGGGGGTGTCCAGAAAGCGGCGGATGCGCGCGGGGCCGTCGAGCCGTTCGCCCGGCCGATCCAGGCGTTCCAGGTATTCCAGCAAGGCGATGCTGTCTTCCATGCCGGGTGTGTCGAACCATTCCAGCACCGGCCGTCCGTCCAGGCGTAAACGCGCGCCTTCGACGTGGCGAGTCGTGCCGGGTCGGTCGGCGACTTCGCCGAACGTGGTGTCGCGGGTCAGCGTGCGCAGCAGCGAGGTCTTGCCGGTGTTGGTGTGGCCGACGAGCGCGATCTTGATGAGCGGATCAGCCATGACCGGACTCCAGCCAGGTGAGCGGCGCGATGGGCGCCTGCAGGATGGCGTCGGCGGGCAGACCCAGCGCCAGCAGGCGATCGCGCCAGAGGTCGGCGCGGGTTTCGCTGCGGGCTTCTGCACTGCGCTGCGGCGTGATCAGCCAGACCCGCGTTTGCCCCGCGTGGGCCGACAGGTCCGCTACCAGCGACAGCGTGCCCCGGTCGGGCGTCTGGCGCGCGTCGCAGGCGATCAACAGGCGCGAGGCCGCCGACTGGGCCAGCGCATCGAGCACGCGGTTGCGCTCTTCGCGCGTATCCAGGTTGCCTGCCTGGCGGATGCTGTCGGGCAGATCCGCGGGGGGCCATGTCAGATCGGCCGGCAGCTCCAGCGCCAGCAGGACGGGCTGCCCGCCCAGGCCGTCCAGCGCCGGGGCGCGCACGCGCGGTTCGTGCAGGGGATCGACGGGCCGGTCGATGCCGGTGGACAGGGCGGGCGGTTCGAGCCGGTCGCGCAGGGGCGAAAAGCCGGCTAGCGTGGGGTCGATGCGCACGCGCCGCAGCGCGCGCAGCGTGGCGGCGATGCATAACGCGCCTGCGATCAGGCGCGGCACGATGCCGTAAACCACCAGCACGCCGATCAGCCAGAGCGACCACTGAGCCTGCGCACTGGCCGGCAGGGCCTGCGTGCCGTCGCTGGCGCGGATCGTCGCGGCGTCGGGCATGGGAAAGCCCAGATGCGCGGGCAGCCAGCCGATGGCCTGCGTCAGCCACACGAAGGTGTCGGGTGCGAGCAGCGTGGTGGCCCAGATGAAGCGGTAGCTGGCGGTGGACAGCACCGCCAGCAGTGTTGCGAGTGCGGCGCACAGCGCGGTCAGCCACAGCAGATGGCTGATGCTGCCGAACAGTCCGCGCAACGCGCCGGCGCGCGACAGCAGATTCAGGAAAGCCTGTGGCACCAGCGCGCCATCGGGCCCGCGCGCCAGCTTGCGCGTGGCCCAAAGCCAGAGGCGCCCAAAGCCGGTCACAGCCGCGGGCCGCAGCAGAAAACTTGCCAGCCACAACAGAAATGTCAGCGCATGCAGCCCCAGCAGGGCGCCCACCGCCCACAGCACGTTGACGGGCCGCGTGCCATCGCCCAACGCGCCCGCGGCGGCGGCCGCGCCGGAAACCAGCGCCAGCACGAACAACACGGCCAGCATGGCCGTGGCGCTGCGGCGCCAGGCGTCGACGAGCGGATTGAGGTTTTCGCGTTGCGCCAGCAGTGCGGCGCGGGCAAGGATGCGCGACGGCAGGTCGGCATCGAGCTGGCGTACCTGGCGCACCGCTTGCGCGTCTTCAAGCGGCCCCCAGTGCGTTTCGCGCAGCCGGATCAGCTCGGCCAGCCAGTGCGCGCGCAAGGGGCGCTGGCTGGCGCTGTCGAGCAGGGGGGAAGTATCGCGAGAGGTCGGAAGCGGCATCGCGTCGGGGCAGGCGGGAGGTGGCCGGGTGAGGCCGAGTGAGCCGCTAGGGCGATGCGCCATTGTAGACCGCGCCCCGCGGCCGGCGTGATGCCGGATTGGCAGTATCAGTGCCTGGCGTGTGCGCCGCGGTACTGGCCCGGCGTGACGCCGATGGCGTCGCGAAAGACGCGGGCAAGGTGACTGGCGCTGCCAAAGCCGCAGGCCTGCGCAACGCTGGCGAGATCGCCCTTGCCTGCCGCCAGCAGGCGTTGGGCGCGGGCCAGACGCCTGCCCCGCACCCAGCCGTGCGGCGGCTCGCCAAACGAGGCGTGGAACATGCGGGCGAAGTGATACGTGGACAACGCGGCGACGCCAGCCAGTTCGTCGAGCGTCAGCGGATCGGCCAGATGCGCGTCCACGTAATCCATCACGCGCCGGCGCACGCCGGGCGCGAGGCCCCCGCGTGCCGGTTGCGGAGTCTTGCGCGCGACGCCCTGCATCAGCAGGTGGTGCAGCACGGTCTCGGCGGCGCTGCTGGCGGCCAAGCGGTCGGCGGGCTCGTTCCAGTCGGTGCCCAGCAGCCGGCGGCAGACATCGATCAGCGAGTCGTCCTGGATGTAGGTGCGGTCGCGCAGTTCGAGCGTGCGCGGTTCGCAGTCCAACCGCATGACCGCCTCGCGCGCCAGCCGCTGCGGGGCGATATACAGGTGCAGGAAACGCACGTTGTCGTTCATGCTCCAGCGGGAATGGTGCTCGGCGGGCAGCACGCAGAACTTGCCCGCGCCGCCATGCAGCGAATCCTGACCCACGCGAAACGACCGGTCGCCGCCGTGCAGATACAGCGACAGCGTGTGGTGGCCGGGCGTTTCGTAGCCCAGCGTTTCGCGGGCGGTGCGCGTCCATTGCGAGATCGCCATGCCCTCGCCCAGCGACGCGGCGCGCTGCAACGTCGCGGTCGAGCGCGACAGCGTGCGGAAGACGGAGAAATCGGCCGGGGCCGTAGCGGTGTTGCCCATGGGAAGGAATGCTACTGCGTCCGCGCGCGCGTGACGCGCCCGATCCGGACAAAAGCGCAAGAACCGGCAATTGCGGCGTGGCATGGGGGCGCACACTGGATGCCCGGTGCGCCAGGTGGCCGCCGGTGTCCGAATCTGCTCTCAGGGCTGCTTTCCCGCGCCCCTCGCATCATGAATCTCTCCCTGTACCTGCTCACTGTCCTGATCTGGGGCACCACCTGGATCGCCATCAAGCTGCAGCTTGGCGTGGTGGCCATTCCCGTGTCGATCTTCTACCGCTTCGCGCTGGCGGGGCTGCTGCTGTTCGTGGCGCTGCTGGCCACGCGCAAACTGCAAAAGCTGGACCGGCGCGGCCACTGGCTGTGCGTCGGTCAGGGCCTGTGCCTGTTCTGTCTGAACTTCCTGTGCTTCTATTCGGCCACGCAATGGATTCCCAGCGGTCTGGTGTCGGTCGTGTTTTCGGCCGCCACGCTGTGGAACGCGCTTAACGCGCGGATCTGGTTCGGCACCCGCATCTCGCCGCGCATCATGGCGGCGGGCGCGCTGGGATTCTGCGGTCTGGTGCTGCTCTTCTGGCCGGAACTGGCGGGCCAGGAGGCGAGCCACGAGACGCTGCTGGGGCTGGGCTTTGCGCTATTGGGCACCCTCTGCTTTTCCACGGGCAACATGCTGTCGTCCCTGCAGCAGCGCGCCGGCATCCGGCCGCTGACGGGCAATGCGTACAGCATGCTTTACGGCGCGGGGATCCTGCTGGCGGGCTGCGTGGCGGCGGGACTGCCTTTCGGCTTCGATTCCTCGCCAGTCTATGTGGGCGCGTTGCTCTATCTGGCCGTGCTGGGGTCGGTCGTGGGCTTTACCGCCTACCTGACGCTGGTCGGCCGCATGGGCCCGGCTCGGGCCGCTTATTGCACGGTGCTGTTTCCGGTCGTCGCGCTCAGCATATCGACCATCGTCGAAGGCTACCGCTGGACGTCGTACGCGTTCGCCGGCCTGGCGCTGGTAATGCTGGGCAACCTGCTCGTGTTCACGAAATGGTCGCCGTTTTCGAAGCGCGCGGGCGCGGCGGGCAAGACCGCGTAACACGGGTCCTGTCCGCCGCCACGCGGCGGTCCCACACGGACGCCGCGTTTGTGCACGCGCTATGCGGCCAGCTTGCGCAAGGCGTCCAGCAGCCGATCGATTTCGTTGCCGCTCGTCAGATAGCTCACCGACGCGCGCGCGACCCGGTCCAGGCCGCGTGACTGCATGTCCAGCGGCGTGTAGGGCACGCCGTTGCTGCCGATGGTGATGCCCTGCGCGGCCAGCGTGCGCTGCACGTCGGCCGCGTCTTGCCCGGCGAGGTTGAAGGCGACCAGCCCGGATTTTTCGCGGCCCTGGTCCAGCACCGACACGCCGGGAATGTCCGCCAGTTCGGCGCGCAGCGACTGGGCGTTGGCGTCGATGGTGGCGCGGATGCTGTCCAGGCCCACGTCCAGCGCTTCGCGCAGGGCATTGGCAAGCCCGCAGCGCAGCGCCAGCGAGTTCTCCGCGGATTCCAGACGCGCGGCATCGGCGCGCAACATGGGCTCGCCATCCGCGCCCAGCGGCGCGGAATGCGTGTCCACGAAGGCGGGCGTGAGCTGATTCAGGAAGTCGCGCCGCACGTACAGCAGCCCCGTGCCGCGCGGCCCGCGCAAGGCCTTGCGGCCAGCGCCGCTCAGCACGTCGCAGCCGATCTCACGCGCGTCGATCGGAAATTGCCCCACCGCCTGCGCGCCGTCCACGAAATACGGAATGCCGTGCTTGCGCGCGATCCGTCCGATGGCTGCGGCCGGGTTGATGAGGCCGCCGTTGGCCGGCAGCCAGGTCAGCGCAATCAGCCGCACCCTGTCGTTGAGCATGGCTTCCAGCGCCGCTGCGTCCACGCAGCCGCTGTCGTCCGACGGGATGGTTTCCAGCGTCGCGCCCGCGCGCTGCGCAATCAGGCGCATGGCGGCCAGGTTGCCGCCCCATTCGTGACGGCCGACCAGAATGCGGTCTCCGGGCTGCCACGCCGGCAGCGCCGCAAACGCGGCGCCCCAGCCCGGCGAGTTGCCGCCGGTCAACGCGATTTCGTCCACGTGCGCGTTCAGTAGCTGCGCCGCCAGCGAACGGGCCGCTTCGGTCTGGTCGCGCGCCGCCACGCCCGCCTCCATCGGCCCCTGCGCCGCTTCACGCTTCAGATGCGCGTAAATGGCCTGGAGCGTGGCTTCTGAAGGCAGCGACGCGCCGGCGTGATTGAAGTGCACGGAGCTTTGCGTGCCGGGCGCGAGGGCGCGCAGCGCCTGGACGGCGCTCGGGGTCAGGGGGGCGGTCATCATCAGGCCGGGGTCAGCGCGATCACGGCCTCGACTTCCACCGACACGCCTTGCGGCAAAGCGGCGACGCCGACGGCGCTGCGGGCATGGCGTCCCGCGTCGCCGAACACCTCGACCATCAGGTCCGAAGCCCCGTTGGCGATGGCGCTCTGGCGGTTGAAGTCCGGCGCGCTGGCAACGAACACGCCCAGCTTGACGACGCGCGCCACGCGGTCCAGGCGGTCGCCCGTGGCGGCGGCGATCTGCGACAGGATGCCCAGCGCGCTGGCGCGTGCAGCCTGGACGCCGTCGGCGTCCGACACCTGATGGCCCAATTGGCCCAGGTAGGCCGCCTTGCCGTCCTTGCGGGAGATCTGGCCGGAGATGTAGAGCAGGTTGCCCTCCTGAACAAAGGGCACGTAGTTCGCGGCCGGAGCGGCGGCCGCTTCCAGGACCAGGCCAAGCTCGGCAACGCGGGCGGAAATGCTTTGGGTCATATCGAATCACCTATGAAAGAAAGGGAAGGCGCGTCTTGACGCTCCCCCGATGCTATCGGCCGCGGCGCGGCATGACCAATCAATTCTTGCTTGGTACGTATGAGTAAAACTAATGCGTGTCAGACACCCGTGTTTTGGGCTGTCTGCGCCAGCCACTCGTGCAATGCCTGAACGGGCTCGCTGAATGCGCCGCGCGGCGCGACGAACCACCAGCCGATGCGCGGATCTTCCAGCACAGCGCCGGGCAGCGCCTCTACCAGCGCCCCGCTCGCCAAGTGCGCGGCGATCAGACGCTGGCGGCCCATCGCCAGGCCCTGCCCCGCAAGCGCAGCCTCGACGACGATGTTGTAGTCGTGCAGGCGCACGGTGCGGGCGGCGCCCAGATCCAGCCCGTACCGGTGCGCCCAGGCGTCCCATTCAAACTGCTGCCGCGCGTGCGAGACCAGCAGCGGGTGGCGCAGCAGGTCGGCCGGCGTCTTGGGCCGCTTTCGGCCCGCCACAAGCGCAGGCGCGCACACGATGGATAAGCGTTCCGTCATCAGCAACGTGCTGCGCACGCCTGGCCAACCGCCGCGGCCATAGCGGATCGCGGCGTCGACCTCGCCGCCCGCGACATCCGCCAGTGCGATGTCGGGCTGCAATTGCAGATCGATATGGGGATGCGCGGCGGCAAAGGCTGGCAGGCGCGTCGCCAGCCAGCGCGTGGCGAACGAGGCCAGCAATCCGATCCGTAGCGTGTGACGCGCGGGCTCCGGCGCGCGCAGTTCATCGGTGCCCTGGCGCAGCAGCTCGAACGCCGCGTGCACGCGGGCGTAGTAGGCCTGGCCGGCCTCGGTCAGCGCGACGGCACGCGTGCGCCGTTCAAAAAGCGCCACGCCCAATTCCTTTTCCAGCCGCTGGATGTGATGGCTGATCGCGCTCTGGGTGACGAACAGCTCTTCTCCGGCCTGCGAAAAGCTCAACCGCCGCGCGGCGGCCTCGAAGGCGCGCAGGGATACCAGGGGCGGCAGGGATCGCGAGGAACGCATCGGTGTGCAGGGACGCAAGGTGCGGAAGATGCGGGTGATGCTACGCGATACGCGGGGCTTGGCAACCCGGGCACTATCCGGCGTTTCGAACCCGCGCCCCAAATGCAAAAAGCCCGCAAACACGTTGCGGGCTTTTTTAGGGGTACTGCGGTACTGCAAATTCTTGGCTCCCCGAGCTGGGCTCGAACCAGCGACCTGCGGATTAACAGTCCGTCGCTCTACCGACTGAGCTATCGGGGAACAGGTAGAGGGGGCGAATTATGCACAAAAAATCGAAAGAATGCAAAGCGGCCAGAAAAAGCGCGTTTCCGCAGCCGAAACCGGCCCTTTTTTTCAAGCTTGCCGTCAACCCGATCCCGTATCATGGCGCACAGAGGGCTCGCGACCTCTCTCGATTTTTCTGGGTTCTCATATGTCTTCGTTCGACATTCAATTGCTGCTCACCGCCCTGGTGAGCGTTCTGGTTCTGGTCGCACTGATCGTCTCGCGGATACGCATGCATCCGCTGCTGGCGCTCTTGATCGTGTCGATCGGCGTCGGCTTTGCAACGGGCATGGCCCCTGGCGCCATCGTCAAGAGCCTGACCGACGGCGCCGGCAAGACGCTGGGCGCCGTGGGCGTGGTGATCGCACTGGGCGCGATGCTGGGCAAGATCCTCGCGGACTCCGGCACCACCGAGCGCCTGGCCAATGCGATCCTGCGCCACACCTCCCCGCGCCTGATTCCCTGGGCCATGACGCTGGTGGCGTTCGTCATCGGCATCCCCATGTTCTTTGAAGTGGGCCTGGTGGTGATGCTGCCGCTGATCTTCAGCGTGGCGCGAAAGCTGGAAGGCCAGGCGCGGTTTAAGGGCTCGGCCTATGTCTATGTGGGCGTGCCGGTGATTTCGGCGCTGGCCGCCATGCACGGGATGGTGCCCCCGCACCCCGGCCCGCTGACCGCCATCGCCACGCTCAAGACCACGGTCGGCCCGACCATGATCTACGGCTTCATCGCGGCCCTCCCGGCCATGATCTTCGGCGGCCCGCTGTATGGCGCCTTCATCGCCCCGCGCATGACGACGCGGCCGGACGAAGCGCTGCTTGAACAGTTCACCGCCTCCACCGACAGCCCCGCGGGCCAGCATGCACCCAGCGTTGGCCTGGGCGTGCTGGCTGCGTTGCTGCCGGCATTGCTGATGCTGGTGCATGCCGTGGCCGAAATGCTGCTGCCCAAGAACTCCAGCGTGACGCACGTGGCCGCCTTCCTGGGCAACCCCGTCGTCGCCATGCTGCTGGGCGTGCTGTTCGCGGCCGTGACGCTTGTTTTTATGCGCGGCGGCGACCCGGAAAAGCTGCGCGGCGCGCTGGGCCAGAGTTTGAAGCCCATTGCCGGCATCATGCTCATCATCGCTGGCGGCGGCGCCTTCCAGCAGGTCCTGACGAACGCCAAGGTCGGCGACGCCATCGTGCACCTGACCCACCAGTTCGCCTTCCCGCCGCTGATCCTGGGCTGGCTGATCGCCATGCTGCTGTCGGTCTCCACCGGCTCGGCCACCGTCGGCATCGTGGGCGCCGCGGGTCTACTGGCGCCGCTGGCGGGTGCGGACCCCACCCTGAATTTGCCGCTGCTTGCCCTGTCCATCGGTTGCGGTTCGCTGTTCTTCAACTACGCGAACCACGCCGGATTCTGGATGGTGAAGGAATCGTTCGGCATGACGATGGGCGAGGCCACCAAGACGATCTCGGTCGTGCAGTCGATCGTGTCGGTAGTGGGGCTGGTGATGGTGCTGCTGTTTAATTTGTTGCCGGCGCTGGGGTGAGGAAAGGGGTACGAGGCTGAGCAAGCTGTTGCTCGGTGGGTGGCGCATGGGTTACGGGCTTGCCTGTGCCCCGATAAATGCGACGGTAGCGCAGATTGCCTTGGAGCTCCCACCTGCCGGGCACGGGATCTGCACAGCCGAGGCGGCTAAGCGGTTGATCGAGCGGACGGAAGCCCGCGTAGGAATCATGCAAGTAGTTGGCAAACAAATAGGCTTGCGGCGTCAAGTGCTCCGGATTCTCGGGAGTACCCAACGTAGGATGTTCCTTGATGTGCTCCAGCACGTCCCGGGCTTCGCCAGACAGCACCAATCGGCGCGAAGTTTTCGTTACGGCATCGCCGCCATACACCAACGGACTCACCATGGCCGCCTGCTTGAGGTGCTCACTCTCCTCTTCGGTCATCCCGTCCAGGGCGGAGATGTCCTTCAGTAGCGTCTGGTTGGCGCCTTCCAAGTCCTGGAAGTCGTGGGGGAGGGCTTTCTTTGCGCGGGCTACCCAGGCCAGTTTGGTGGAAAAGACGTTTCGCACCTGATAACGCCACGCGAGGTAGGAAATCAGCCATTGGCTGGCAGTCGCTTCGGATGGAACCGCTTCCATGAAGGCGTCGTAGGCGTTGCGGACGTCGGGGTGAATGGCGAATGGGTCATAGCCGATGTCTTCCGCCAACTTCTTGTTGAGCGGAACATGCGCCAAGCGTGCGGCGTCGTACATGAGTTCCAAGGGAATCTGCGACAGCATGTCGTCATATCGTCCGCTGGGACCGCGCCCCTGACTTCCGGGCAGATAGCCGCCTCCCACATCGGAATGCATGCCGGGTACCGCGTATTCCTTGTGCCTGGATGCAAGACGGCCATCGGGGCTGCGTATGCTGTCCAGCGGAAACGAGGCGCGATTTTCGTGCATGGCCACATAATGCACACATTGCACATTAGCCGGCACCGCAAGTGCGTCGTAAATGGCCCAAGCGAAATGCCCATCGCCGCCGGTGCTGGCCGGAATGCCGATTGAAGCCACCGTGTCGAACAGGCCGACAAACCGAATCTCCGTCCGCACGCCGCACAAGCGATCACGGTCCATCAGCGCGCGCAGCCAATTGCAGAACACCCGGGCCTGGGCTGCTCCTCGGGAAAAGCCGAACACATCCAGCGAAATACTGATCAGCTTGGGCTTGGCGGTCTTGGCGATCCTGTCTGCCAACGCCTGAACCTCACGTCGGTAGAACGCCTCTGCATGTGGGCGGGCACCGTTTCCAAAGCACAGCAACCCCCCTTCGGTACGCATGCCCACCGCATCCAGCGCCTGCACGTCCTGAACGCCTCCCTCCAGAGGGGAATAGGTGTCTGTGAGCTCGAAATGAATGCGCTTGCCGTTGCGGCAGAGCGCCAGGATGACTTCGTCTGCGTAGCGAAACCTGTTGTCACTGATCGCACGGTGGATAACATCCAGCACGCTCAGCAAGCCAAAGTTGATGCGTCCATCACCACCTTGGCCACTCGACGGTCCGAAAGCGGCGTAGTTGGCTTCTCCAATCTCCGCGAAGGGGGTACCAACTCCAGGGACGTAGACAGCACGTTTCCCCTCCGTAAATTTTTCGGGATAGGCCCGAAAAAGCCGAGCCACATTGGAGTCTTTGCGCGCCATTAGCTGGGTTGTCCTAGGAACAAGGCCAGGCGCACATTCGTTCGCATCGTCCCAGTATTGGTTGTTGCCCGTCCCGTCAAAAAATACGCCGATCTGCAGGTCCACCTCGCATTTTTCTGAGGCGGGAAGGCATTGTGGAAACGACGGCTGGATACTCGGCGTAGGGCCGACGGGATGGGCTCGAAGGAGTTTATTCACTGCGCTCTTTCCATCATGACTGGGCCGCCTGCCCACGAACAGCGTTCGCGATAGCTGCCGTAGACATCCCAGGGGTCCTTGTTAGGAATCAAGTCATCCGGTCCGGGGTAGCCGTTGCCTGGGTAACCAGGACCTACGTTTGCTGATACGACACGAACGCTTCCATCTGCTAGGAAGTGAACAAACATATGCCCCACCTTTTCGTAGCGGTCCACTGCCACGCGTCGTTCGTGGCTTTGGCCGCCACAATCTCGCCAGTTAGTGACATTCCAGTTCACCACCACCGTTAGATCGGGATGCCATTTCCGCGGCAGCGTCGCGCAGCAGACGATGCGGCCACCGGTGCCTGCTTGATGTCCGCTGGCGCCATTGACCCAGAAGTTCTGCACGCTCAGGTGATCCGGCAAGTGATCGATTCCGGTCATGGACGTGCCCACGTTGTCCTGCTTGGCCTGCCGGCCGTCACAGCCAGTCAGCTGGACCACGAGCAAGGCGAGTGCTAGAAAAACAAGAGGGAAAACTTTCATGCCGACGCGTTGTTGGTTCTGACCACAGGTGGATTGCGTTACCCCCGGACGGGTGTTTGCGCCACCCACTTGTAGACGCCATGCTCAAGGTCGGTAAATAGGACTTCTATTATTTGTGCGACCGATCCGACCACGATCATGGTTTCCGGTGCATGTTCTGGAGCGGCGACGCTCCGGCTTCAACGATTGCGCGGTTGCCGTGGCATGGAAGTCAGGCAGCAGTGTCCGCCGCACGCCGTCAAATGTGCCGTCTGCCAACGCAATCTGACGGTCGATTGTCATAGGCAAGAAAAAACCCGCATCGCCAGTTTGGATGCGGGTTTCGTGTACTACGCCAGATGAACCTGGTGGAGATTTTTGGTGCCGGTGAAAGGAATCGAACCCTCGACCTTCTCATTACAAGTGAGCTGCTCTACCAACTGAGCTACACCGGCGAAGCGTGCCGGGGCACGCGCAGGGACTGCATTGTAATGAAAAAAATGCAGCCCCTGTCGTGGGGTCGTTATTTGACGATGGTCAGGCGCGGGCGCTTGGGTTCGTCGTCGTCGCCGTCGTCGCCACCGGGGGCGGGATTGGCGTCCGAGCCCTCGGGGGCGGCGGGGTTCGGCGTGGCGCTTTGGGCGCCTGCCTCGGGCGGCTCGTAGGGCTGTACCTCGAAGCCCATGCCGGCGCCGGTTTCGCGCGCATAGATGGCGCTGACGGCGCCCACGGGGACGTAGACGTTCTCGGTCACGCCGCTGAAGCGGGCCTGGAATTCGATGAATTCATTGCCCAGCACCAGACGGTTGGTGGCCAGCGTGCCCACGTTCAGCGTGATCTGGCCGTCGCGCACGTGGGCGACGGGCACCATGGTGTGCTCGTCGACTTGCACGGTGATGTACGGCGTGTAGCCGTTATCAGTGCACCACTCGTGCAGCGCGCGGATCAGATACGGTTTGGTCGAAGTTTCACCCATTACACAGCCAGCCTTAACGACGCATCACTTTTTCCGAAGGCGTCAGCGCTTCGATGTAGGCCGGACGCGAGAAGATGCGTTCGGCGTACTTTTGCAGCGGAGCCGCATTCTTGGGCAGTTCGATGCCGTAGTGGTCGAGGCGCCAGAGCAGCGGAGCGACGGCCACGTCGAGCATGGAGAATTCCTCGCCCAGCATGTACTTGTTCTTGAGCAGCATGGGCGCGAGCTGGGCCAGGCGATCGCGAATGTTCTGGCGAGCGTTGGCGAGCTTCTTTTCGTCGGGCTTGGCGCTGCGGTCTTCCAGCGTCGAGACGTGAACGAACAGTTCCTTCTCGAAGTTGTACAGGAACAGACGCGTGCGGGCGCGCATGACCGGGTCGGCGGGCATGAGCTGCGGGTGCGGGAAGCGCTCGTCGATGTACTCGTTGATGATGTTCGACTCGTACAGAACCAGGTCGCGTTCGACCAGAATGGGCACTTGACCGTACGGGTTCATCACCGAGATGTCTTCGGGCTTGTTGTACAGGTCGATGTCGCGGATCTCGAAATCCATACCCTTTTCGAACAACACGAAGCGGCAGCGTTGCGAAAACGGACACGTGGTTCCGGAATAGAGCACCATCATGGCGGTAAGTCCTTTATGAAAAACGAAAGGCCAGCGCCTAAATCTAGCAGGCGCTGGCCCCAATTGCCAGGCAGGATAGGCTTACAGCCCTATCCGCCTCTTCCGTCCCCGATACACGGGTTGGCTGGGGAACCTGGCGGGGCGTTACGGTTAGCGCACGTGTTTCCAGTACGAGGCATTCAGGCGCCACGTAACAAAGAAGAACAGGAGCAGGAACAACATGACGCCGACGCCGATGCGGACGCGCAGTGTCTGGACGGGCTCGGCCATCCAGGACATGAATGCGGTCAGATCAGCGACGTCGTTGTCGTATGTTGCGATTTGGGCCGGGTTGGCGGCCTTGAATTTGGCATCGAAGGTGGCATGGCCATGGTGATTGGCTAACGGCTCGGCCTTCACCGTGGCAAAACCCTGTGCATCGTACACCGTTGTGACGCGTTCCCACGATTTGGGAGCGCCTTCCTTGCCTTCGACCTCGTGACCGGCGACGGTGGTGAGCTCGCGCGGGCCCTGTTCCTGCCAGAGGGCATGCGGCATGCCGACCGACGGGAAGACCAGGTTGTTCCAGCCCGTGGCGCGCGACGTGTCGCGGTAGAACGTGCGCAGGTAGGTGTACAGATAGTCGGAGCCCGAGGGGCCGGCGTTCACGGATTTGGCGCGGGCGATCACGGACAAGTCCGGGGGCGTCGTGCCAAACCAGGCCTTGGCGTCCTTCGGCGTCATGGCGACATGCATCATGTCGCCGATCTTTTCGCCGGAGAACAGCAGGCTTTCCTTGATCTGTTCGTCGGTCAGGCCAATATCCCGGAGCTTGTTGTAGCGCATCGAGGATGCGCTATGACAGTTCAGGCAGTAGTTGACGAACAGCTTGGCGCCGTTTTGCAGCGACGCCATGTCGTTGACGCGGTAAGGCGCCTTGTCCAGCGGGAACCCGCCTCCGGCGGCAAAGGTTGCGGTACACGTGAGCATCAAGGCCACGGCACCAATCAGCTTCTTGATCATGGTTAGTCCGTTATTCTCGTTGGCTCAGTGGGCGTGGAACGTGACGCGGTCGGGCACTTGCTTGAACGTGCCCAGGCGGCTCCATACCGGCATCAGGAAGAAGAAGGCCAGGTACAGCAGCGTGCCGATCTGCGACGTCAGGTTCAACGGCGGACTGGGCGGCTGCGTACCGATGTAGCCGAGCACCAGGAAGTTGACCATGAAGATGCCGTAGATCCACTTGTGCCACGTGGGGCGGTAGCGGATCGACTTGACCGGCGAATGATCGAGCCAGGGCAGGAAGAACAGGATGACGACCGTGCCGCCCATGGCCACCACACCCCAGAACTTGGCGTCGATGGCGCGCAGCAGCACGGCGACGACGATCAGGATACCGGGGACGGCGATGCGCATGAAGCCCTTCAAGTTGCTCTTGGCGAACAGCACGATGGCGCCCAGCACCGACGCGCCTGCCAGCACCCACGTGAATTCATCCGTGGTGGCGCGCAGCATCGAGTAGAACGGCGTGAAGTACCAGACCGGCGCGATGTGCGGCGGCGTCTTCAGCGGGTCGGCCGGGATGAAGTTGTTGTACTCCAGGAAGTAGCCGCCCAGTTCCGGCGCGAAGAAGATGATCGCGCTGAACACCATCAGGAACACCGCCACGCCCACCATGTCGTGCACGGAGTAGTACGGGTGGAAGGGGATGCCGTCCACCGAGTGGCCGTTGGCGTCCTTCGGGTAGTCCTTCGCCTTGATGTCGATGCCGTCGGGGTTGTTGGAACCGACGTCGTGCAGCGAGAACAGGTGCGCCACGACCAGGCCGATCAGCACCAGCGGGATCGCGATCACGTGGAAGCTGAAGAAGCGGTTCAGCGTCGCGTCGCTCACCACGTAGTCGCCGCGGATCAGCAGCGCGAGGTCCGGACCGACGAACGGGATCGCGGCGAACAGGTTCACGATCACCTGGGCGCCCCAGTACGACATCTGGCCCCAGGGCAGCAGGTAGCCGAAGAAGGCCTCGGCCATCAGGCACAGGAAGATCGCGAAGCCGAACAGCCAGATCAGCTCGC
>CBHWAL010000032.1:0-15564 GCA_966111495.1 uncultured Achromobacter sp.
GAAGCCAATACCCGGGTTTCCGACATGGTGGCCGCCGGTGTGACAATGGCGCTTGACGCCCGCGCACGCTGACGAGGCGCGGCGCGCCTCACACGACAGGAAGGATATGGCTCACATCTATCTGGACGAACTTCAACACCTGGCCGCGGCCGGTCTTGCCGCCGCCGGCGCCAACCCGGTCATGGCCGACAGCACCGCCCGCGCGCTGGTCTTCGCGGAAAGCCAGGGTCTCAGCTCCCACGGCCTGACGCGCGTGCCGTTCTACGCCGGCCACCTGCGCACTGGCCGCGCCATCGGGTCGGCCGTGCCGCGCCTCGTGAACGAACGCGGCGGCGCGGCGCTGATCGACGCCGGCTCGGGCCTGGCGTTTCCCGCCTGTGCCATGGCGGTCGAGCAGGCCACGGCCCGCGCCCGCGAACATGGCGTTGCGTTCGTCGGCGTGGCCAACAGCCATCACTTCGGCGAAGCGGCCTACCACCTGGAGGCCCTGGCCGACGCCGGCATGGTGGGACTGGCGCTGAGCAACTCGCCCGCCGCCATGCCCGCCTGGGGCGGCAAGCGTCCGCTGTTCGGCACCAACCCCATCGCGGCGATCTTCCCGCGCCGCGGCGGCGCGCGGCTGGTCATCGACCTGTCGCTGTCGCAGGTGGCACGCGGCAAGCTCATGATCGCTGCCCGCGACAACCAGCCCATTCCGCTGGGCTGGGCGCTGGATGCCGAGGGCCAACCCACGACCGATCCCAAGGCGGGACTGGCCGGCAGCATGCTGCCCGCGGGCGGCGTCAAGGGCGCGATGCTGGCGCTCATCGTCGAACTCATGGCCTGCGCGCTGACCGGCGCGCGCTTCGGCTACGAGAACGAGTCGTTCTTTGTGGACGAAGGCGGTCCGGCGCGGCTGGGGCAGGCTTTCATGGCGATCGATCCGAGCGCGCTGGCAGGCAACGACGTCTACCTGGAACGCGTGGAAACGCTGGTCGACGCCATGCTCGAAGACGAGGGCGTGCGCCTGCCTGGCGACCGCCGCCGCAAGCTGCGCGACGAGGCCGTCAAGCACGGCCTGGACCTGCCCGATGCGCTGATGACGCAGTTGCGCACGCTGGCGGGGGCAGGCTAAACGGCGGGCTAAACGGCGGGCTAAACGGCAGGCTGGACCTCGGGCTGAACCGCGGCCCGGCGCCCTAATGCCCCTGGGTGAACCACAGCATCAGCGGCGCCAGCAGCAGGAACACCACGGTGGACACCAGCACGGCGCCCGCCGCGGTGTCGCCCAGCGGCGTGTAGCGCCGCGCGTACATGTAGCTGACCACCGCGCACGGCATGGCCATCTGCAGCGTCAGCGCGCCGGCCAGCACCGGCTCCAGGTCCATCGCCCACGCCACGGCCAGGCCGGTCAACAGGCCCACCACCAGGCGGATCGCGCCAACCTTGGCGCCATCGCGCACGCCGTTCGACGGGATGAGGGCCAGCGCATGACCCAGGCTCAGCAGCATCAGCGGCACCGTCACGGCGCCCAGCATGCGCGCCGTCTCGATGATCCACGCCGGCACCGGCACGTCCAGCAGACGCAGCGCCACCGCCACCACGGAGGCCAGCAGGATCGGGCTCTTCCAGCTTCCCTTGGTGTTCACGCCGGGCAGCATGCGCACCGCGATGGTATGCATCACGAAGGAACTCACCGCAAAAAAAGCCACCGCCACCGACAGGCCCGCGTCGCCGAACGCCAGTTGCGAAATCGGCAGGCCCAGGTTGCCGGCATTGGGCTGGAACGCCGTGGGTAGAAGGCTCAGCACGGGCAGCTTCCAGGCCTTGAGGAGCGCCGCGCAGATCAGCGCGCACAGCAGCAGGGCAATCAGGGTTGCCGCGGCCACATCGGCCAGCGCGCGGTTGTCCAGGTGGGTGGTGACAAAGGTATGGAACACCAGCGCGGGCGTGGTGACGGAGGTGACCAGCGTGGTGATGAAATTGCCGCCGAAGGGTAGATCGCGCTTGCCCCAGTAAAGCCCGATTCCCACGCAGAAAAGCAGGGGCAGCATCAGCACGATGGCTGACAAGTAGAACTGCGCGATGGCCAACATGGACTATTCCGTCAGAGATAAAAAGATTGATGCGTCACGGCATCATTGCTTGCCCCGGCCGGGGCGGTCGCCGCAGCATGGGGCCATTGTTCACAAAAGGACCATCCCGTCCTCGCCGCCATGTCCGCCACACCGATGCGCAGTCCTGCCCACTCATCGCGTTGCGTCGTCCGCAGCGCCATCCCGCCCGCCGGCCTGCAGCGGTCCGACAGGCAACCAGCTTGCCTGCAGTTGTCCGATCGGCAGGCAGCCTGCCTGCAGTTGTCCGATCGGCAGGCAGCCTGCCTGCGATGGTCCGCCGCGGGCAAGACCAGCTGGGAAACCGCCCGCATCCTGGGCGTCAGCGAAAGCACCGTGAATTTCCACCTGCGCAACGCCTGCACCCGGCTTGGCGTGCGGGGCCGGCGCGCGGCCGTGGTGGCGGCGCTGCGGCTGGGCCTGCTCGAGTTCAAGGCTTGATGACGACAGACCGCAGGAATTCGCGCGCGCGCTCGGCGGGCAGGCTTTCCTCGGTGCCCGCGGCCACGGCCTCGATCAGCATCGTGTCCGTCACCCACACCTTCGCCTGCAGCCACCCGGGCTTGCCCACCGCCTTGCCGCGTACCTCGATTTCCTGGCCATAAGGCGGCCATTCGTTGGGCGGCGGCGCCTGCATGTTCGTGTAGAGCGATCGCATCAGCGCCACACCCAGCGCCTGCCGGGCCGCGGGGCTGGCCGCGATTTCCGGCGGCAGGGGCGCCGATCCCACGGCGAATACGGCTTCGCCCACGGTGGCGCTGGCCATCGTGAACTTCAATGCGTGCATGTCCAGCTTCAGTTCGCGGGTTTCCGTCGAGACCCGGGCGGGGAACGCGGCGCGAACGTGACCATCCGCCACGTCCATCTCGCGCCAGTTGTAATTTGGCGAACAAGCCGCCAACGCCAGCGTCAGCGCCAAAAAAACGCCCGCTTTCTTGAACATGAAACGAAACAGCGATGAAATCGTCATTACCCGAGGACTCCAGGGTCCCGTCAATTCAAGGAATTCAGAAATTGTCGCCGATTTCAATGGCACCCGCGCCCGACGGCACGTTGCTCGCCAATTATTGCTGGCCCGCCGCGCCAAACGTGCCGCTTCCGATAACGGGCGACGGGCAATCCGGCGACGGGCAATCCGGCGACGGGCACTCCGGTGGCCGGCCCAGCATCTACCTGCTGCACGGCCTGAGCGAACACGCGGGGCGCTATGACCGGCTGGCGCGCTGGCTGACCGCCCGGGGCTGGACCGTAGGCGCGCACGATCACCGGGGCCACGGGCGCTCGGGCGGGCACCCCGCCACCCTGCGCGACCAGGAAGACCTGGTTACCGACGCGGTGGACAGGCTGCAGGACTGGACGCAGGCCTGCGGCCGGCCCCCCATCCTGCTCGGACACAGCCTGGGCGCCCTGGTTGCCGTGCGCATCGCCCAGCGCCGGCTGGCCGACCTGGACGGCCTGGTGCTCAGTTCGCCCCCGTTTGCCGTCAACGTCCCGCTCTGGGTGCGCCGTACCCTGACGTGGATGTCCCTGCACGCTCCCGACCTGCGCGTGCCCCACGGCCTGGCGCCCGCCCGCATTTCCCACGACCGGGCCGTCGTGAAGGCCTACCGCGCCGATCCTCTGGTGCGGCGCCGCATGACGGGCCGGCTGGCGCGCTTTGTCGACGAAGCCGGCCAGCAGGCGCTGCGCGAAGCCAGCCTGCTGCCCTGCCGCACCCTGCTGATGGTGGCCGGCGACGACTCCATCGTGGCGGCCGAAGGCAGCCGCCAGTTCGCCCAGCGGGCGCCCGCTGAACTCCTCACCCTGCGCTGGTACGACACCGCCTGGCACGAGATCTTCAACGAAACCGCCCCCATTGCCGATCCCGTCTATGCTGACCTGGACGAATGGCTGGCGCGCACCGCCCAGGCATTGTCCCTGTCCCCAGTACTGGTTCCCTCAGCACAGGAGGCCAGCACCCCGTAAAATCCGGCGACAGCCCCCAACGAGAACAATCCGTGACCGATACTGCCGCCAACCGCCTCGCCCGCCTAGAGGCCAACCGCTCGCTGCTGACCCAGACCCTGCGGGGCATCGAGAAAGAAGGCCTGCGCGTGGACGAACAGGGCATCCTGGCCCGCACGCCGCACCCCGCCGGGCTGGGCTCGGCGCTGACCAACGAACACGTCACCACCGATTATTCCGAGTCGCTGCTCGAGCTCATCACGGGCACGCACGACAACGTGGACGCGCTCCTGGCCGAGCTTACCGACACGCACCGCCACGTCTACACCGTGCTGGACCATGAACTGATCTGGAATCAGTCCATGCCGGCTACGCTGCCGCCCGAGCCCGAAATCCCCATCGCCTGGTACGGCACGTCGAACACGGGCATGCTCAAGCACGTCTACCGACGCGGTCTGGCCGAACGCTACGGCAAGACGATGCAGTGCATCGCCGGCGTGCACTACAACTTTTCGCTGCCCGAATCCCTGTGGTCCGTACTCGACACGCAGCCCGGCTCCGACCAGGACCGCCGCTCGCGCGGGTACATCGGCCTGATCCGCAACTTCACGCGGCATTCCTGGCTGCTGATGTACCTGTTTGGCTCGGCCCCCGCGCTGTCCAGCGGCTTTTTACAAGGCCAGGACCATGCGCTGGACAAGCTGGGCGACCACACGCTTTACCTGCCCTACGCCACCAGCCTGCGCATGAGCGACCTGGGTTACCAGAACAAGGCGCAGTCGCAGCTCAAGCTCTGCTACAACGACCTGGACACCTTCCTTGGCCGCCTGTACGGCGCCGTGACGCAGCCCTGGCCCGAGTATCAAAAGATCGGTACCCATCGCAACGGCGAATGGATCCAGCTCAACACCAACGTGCTGCAGATCGAAAACGAGTACTACTCCAGCATCCGCCCCAAGCGCGCCACCGGCCGCTGCGAGCGCCCCATCACCGCGCTGGCCGAACGCGGCGTGCAGTACGTTGAAGTGCGCTGCCTGGACATCGATCCGTATTCGCCGATTGGCATCGATGCCACCACCGCCCGGTTCGTCGACGCCTTCCTGCTGTTCTGCACGGCCTCGGACAGCCCATTCTTTCCCGCCAATGGCTACTGCCAGCGCAGCGCCGACAATTTCTCGGTGGTGGTCAAGGAAGGCCGCAAGCCGGGCCTCACGCTGGATCGCGATGGCCAGACCATCGGCCTGGCGCAATGGGGCCACGAACTGCTGGACCAGATCGCGCCGTATGCCGCCCTGTACGACAGCGCAACCGGCGGCTCTGCTTATGCAGACGCGTTGGCGGCGCAACGCGCCAAGCTCGATCAGCCCGACATCACGCCCTCGGCACGCCTGCTGGCCGAACTGAAGGACAGCGGCCTGTCGTTCCACGATTACTCGCTGGCACTCAGCCGCAAGCATGCGGATGCGCTGCGCGCGCAACCGCTGCCCGCCGACGTGGCCACGGCCTATCAGCAAGCCGCCGCGCAGTCCGCCGCCGAACAGCTTCGCCTGGAACAGTCGGACACTGAAGACTTCGATACGTACGTAACCCGCTATCACGCCGCGCTGAAGGCGCCGCGCAAATAAGGCGCATCAAATAAGGCGTATCGTTAGGGATTGGTCCGCGCCGCGCCCTTGCGGGGTGCGCGCGCGGGCCTTACCAGTCACATCAGGAGGTTTTACCCATGCGCCGCACCGCAACATTCCTGCTGGCCCTGGCGGCCAGCGTGGCGGGCATTGCCCACGCCGCGCCCCCGCCCATGCAGACGGTGGAATCCGTTGACCTGAAACGCTACGTGGGGATGTGGTACGAAATCGCCAACTTCCCCATGTTCTTCCAGCGCAATTGCGTGGGAGACACCACCGCCGAATACACGGCGCATCCGGACGGCACGGTCGGCGTGAACAACCGCTGCCGCACCAAGGATGGGGATATCGACTCGGCCTCGGGGACGGCCACGGTGGTTGAAGGCAGCAACAACGCCAAGCTCGAAGTCACCTTCTTCAAGCCGTTCAAGGGCGATTACTGGGTGATCGGCCTGGATCCGGAGTACCGCTGGTCCGTCGTCGGCACGCCCGACCGCAAGTACCTGTGGATCCTGTCGCGCTCGCCCCAGTTGCCCAAGGAAGAACTGGACAAGGCGCTGGCCGCTGCCACGGCGCAGGGCTATCAGCTCGACGAGCTGCGCTATACGCCGCAGAAGTAAGCGCCGCAGAAGTAAGCGCCGCAGGGGTCGGCGCCGCAATAGCCGGCGCCGTCCTCAGCCCGCGTAATCGCGGGCCAGTCTGACCACCGTCACGCCGGGTTTCAACTGCCGCAGCGACGGCATGATCAGCGTGCAATTGTCATAGGGCGTCACGACCGGCTGCTCATCCGCCCAGCCGATCAGCGACCCGGCCTTCTCGAACGTCTCCAGACCCGTCCACGGGCCGGCAAATCGCACATTCATCGACGGCGCCACCACGGCGTCCGTCACTTCCAGCACGCGTTGCGCCGCCGGATCCGGCAGCAGCCAGCCGCCGGGCAGGTCCGACGCGTCAATCACGCCCGATTCCACCAGCATCCGCGCCACCATATCGCGTGCCACATCGCGCGACGACAGGTCGCCATGAAAGCCGCATTCGATCAGCAGCGCGCACGCGTCTTCGCGGGCCGCGTCGCCAAAGTGTTCGAAGTCGCGCATGCGCACGCCGTCCTTGTGGCCGGCATCCACGATGACGTGCTGTGGCGCCTTCAGGCGGCGCGCCAGCGCGATATTGCGCGGCAGTACGCCCGTCAGCAGCAGCGGCGCCCCCGGCTCGTGCATCGAATGCAGGTCCAGCAGCCAGTCGGCGCGCCGCACCCACGGGCGCAGCGCCGCGCCGCGCTGGCGGTCCGGCGACGTGGGATTGTCCAGGCGCTCGGCGCTCCAGACGCGGTTCATGTCTTCCTGCACGAAACGCGACGCATCGTGGTTCGAATGATCGAAGCGGTCGAACGCATCCAGGTTGCAGAAGGCCAGGGTCAGGCTGCCGCGGCGCGGCCGCAGACCCGAGGCCAACAGGTCCTTCAGCGCCCACGCGCCGCACAGCTCGTTGCCGTGCACCAGCGCGCTCACCATGAGCGCCCGTCCCGGCACGCCCGAATCAAAGTGCCACACGCCCGGCGTGTCGGTATTGCCGCCGCGCTCGGCGGCGATGTCGGGAACGGGGAGCTTGAATTCCATGGTGATATCCGCTTGATGCCTGGTCTTTCGATGTCGTGATGGTGCGCGCGCAGCCTTACTGCGCTTCGATCTTGGCGGCCTTGACCAGCGCGCCGTACTTCTTGGTTTCTTCCGCCTGGAAGGCCACCGGGTCCACGCCCGGCTTGGCGACTTCGCCGCCGGCATCCTGCATCTTGGCGCGGAATTGGTCCGACTTCAGCGTTTCATCCAGCACGGCGCGCAGCTTGGTCACCACCGGCTCGGGCAGGCCGGCCGGGCCGTACAACGCGAACCAGAGGTTGATGTCCACGGACTCGAAGCCTTTGGTGGCGGCCAGCGGCGCGATCTCGGGCGCGGCGGGCGAACGTTTGTTCTCGGTCAGGCCCAGCGCGACGATGTTGCCGCTGCGCACCTGCGGCAGCCCCGAAGACAGCACCAGCATGCCGTAGTCCAGCTGGCCGCTCATCAGGTCGGTCACCAGCGGCGACACGCCGCGGTAAGGCACGTGCTCGGCACGGGTGCCCGTGGCCTGGTTGATCATCTCGCCGGCCAGGTGCAGCGTGGTGCCCACGCCCGACGAGCCGTAGTTGAACGTGCCGGGCGCGGCGCCCTTGAGCTTTTCCAGGTAGTCGGCGGCGGTCTTCACGCCCGAGTTCTTGCTGGCGGCCAGCAGCATCGGCTGCGAGGCCACGATGCCCAGCGCCGTGAAATCCTTGGCGCTGTCGTACTTCACGGCGGTGTTGATCATGCGGGCGATCACCATTTCGTTGGTGGAGCCCAAAAAGATGGTGTAGCCGTCGGGCGCGGCGCGCGCCACGCGCTGGGCGCCAATCGTGCCGCCCGCACCGCCCACGTTCTCGACCACGACCGTCTGGCCCAGGCGCTGGCCCAGTTCTTCGCCCAAGAGGCGCGCGGTCAGGTCCAGGCTGCCGCCTGCGGGGTAACCGACGATCAGCGAGATGCTGCGGGCCGGGTAATCGGCCGCACTGGCGGCGGGCGCCGCGGCCAGCGCCGAGGCCGCACACAACGAAACGAGCGCCGCGCGCAGCGGCTTCACGATGGACTTCATGACTTTCTCCCTGGGGTGCTGTGGGTGGACGGCGGAGCCGTCTCATTTGATTTCGGGGGCTATTTTCGAGCGTGGCCCAGGGGCAATCCGTGCCAAAACGGCACATCGTTGTGCTTATCGGGATTCAGGCGCCGGAATTCAGACCCGATTTCACGCCTTGCGGTTCGCCGTCGCTTCCCAAGCGGCTTCGGCCAGGTCTGTCAGCCGGGCGCGCGGACGGTACAGGCGCACTTCGAAGGCGATCTCGTCGCTGCGCCCGCCCAGCGCGGCCAACGCGCCGCGCCGGCAATCCGCGGCCACCATGGACCACGGCAGCCACGCCACCCCCACGCCCTTGGCGACCGCGCCATGCGCCGCGTCCAGGGAATCGCTGCGCACAAAGGGCGTCAGCGCGTACGGCGTGGCTTCCAGCCGATCCCCCACGATGCGCTCCATCGCCAGTCCGCCGGTGTAGGTGATCAACGGCACGGGCGCCCCGCCTTCCTGCAACAGGTAGCGGGGCCGGCCCCGCGCATCCATCTGGCTGACCGGCACCAGCTTGTCGGTCGCCAGCGTCATGTAGCGGTAGCGCGAGGGGCTGAGCGGTACGGACAGCGCCGGGTGCTCGTAGCAGCACAGCAGTTCCACCTTGCCCTGTTCCAGCCGCACCACCAGGTCCTGCGCCTTGCCGGTGGATAGCTCGACCTGCGTGCCGTCGGTCAGCACCCGGGGCGTGCGGTGCCGCAGCCGCGCGATCCAGTCGGCCACCAGCGTGCGCGCCAGGCTGCGTCCCGTGGCGATGCGCAGCACCGCCTCGCCGCCCGCCCCCGAGCTGCGGATGCGATGGCGCACCAACCCCATCTGCTCGACCACTTGCGTCGCCGTCTTGAGCAGCGTCTCGCCTTCGGGCGTCAGCGTCACCGGCAGGCGCTGGCGCTCCACCAGCGGCGTGCCTGCCCACGCCTCCAGCGCGCGGATGCGCCGCCCGAACGCGGGATGCGTGACGTGCCGCAGCTCGGCCGCGCGCACGAAGCTGCCGGTCTGCGCCAGCGCAATCAGGTCTTCGAGGAGTTTCAGGTCTGCCATGGACGACAAGCTTACGGCATCGCCACGCTACGCCGCGGCCAGTCCCTCGGGCTGGGAAAGGATGCGCTCAATGACCTGAGCCGTCTCGCGGTAGTGCGCAGCCAGCAGCGCGGCCGCGCGGTCGGCATCGCGCGAAACAGCCGCATCCAGCAACGCGCGGTGCTCGTCGTCGACGTTGCGTTCATGGCCGTACGCCATGGCCTGCGCGCGCGCTGGCCGGCGATAGCGTTCGGTCTGCGCGTACAGCTGCGCGGACAGGTCCAGCAGCCAGGGCGAGCGACAGGCGCCAATCAGCGCCTGATGAAAATCCTGGTGACGCGCTTCCAGCGTGTCCTCGCGATCCGCGTCCAGCACCGGCGCGGCATCCGCCCGCCGCGCGGCAAGCGCCAATGCATGAAACGCCCCAACCAGCCGCGCCTCCCAGGCGTCGTCGGCATTGGCCAGCGAACGCCGCAGCGCGTCGCAATCGATCAGGATGCGGGTCTCGCAGGCATCGCGCATTTCGTCCACGGACAACGGCGCGATGCGAAAGCCGCGCGACGTGGTGGTGAGCACCATGCGTTCGCTGCGCAACCGGTTCAGCGCCTCGCGGATGGGAGAAAAGCTGCCGCCGTAGCGCTGGCGCAGCAACTCCAGCCGCAGCGACTGGCCCGGCGCGAACGCGCCGCGCATGATGTCGCGGCGCAGTTGCCGGTAGATCTGTTCGGACAGCGTGATGTCTTCGACCTCGGCGCCGCCGCGTGCCGCCGCATCCTCGCGCGGGGCTTTGATTCTGGGTTTCAAGCGCGGCGCTCCTAGACGGCCACCACCGGGTGGCGCAGCGTGCCGATGCCTTCCACGCAGGCCACGACCACATCCCCCGGCCACAGGAACTCCTGCGGTTTGCGGCCGGCGCCCACGCCCTCCGGCGTGCCGGTGGCGATGATGTCCCCCGGCTCCAGCGTGATGCCCGCGCTGATGTCGGAGATCAGGAACGGCACCTTGAACAGCATGTGCCGCGTGTTCGAGCCCTGCTTCTTTTCGCCGTTGACCGTCAGCCACAGGTCCAGCACCTGCGGATCGGGGATCTCGTCGGCGGTCACGATGCACGGACCGAAAGGCGCATACGTGTCCTGCCCCTTGGAATAGATCCACTGCCCTGCCCGGCGGCAATCGCGCGCGCTCATGTCCAGCATCACGCTGTAGCCGAACACGTAGGACAGCGCATCGGCCTCGGCCACGCGCGACGCGCGCCGGCCGATGATCACTGCCAGCTCGACTTCCCAGTCCAGCTGCTGCGTGATCTTGGCGTTGTGCTCGATGGCGTCGCCCGGTCCGATCACGGTGGTGGGCGGCTTGGAGAAGATGACGGGCTGCTTGGGCAGCTCCGCCGACGTATCCAGCGTGCGGCTGGACTCGGCCACGTGCTCCACATAGTTCAGGCCGATGCCGAAGATGTTCTTGCGCGGACGCGGGATGGGCGCCAGCAGCTTCACGTTCTCCTGCGGCACCGCGGTGCCCACCGGCCAGTTGCCGCGGAACGTGTCCAGCAGGCGCGTCGCCTGCGTGACCGCCACCGGACCCAGGTCGATGAATTCCAGCATGTCATCGGGCAGATCCACGCCGCCCTCCTGACCCAGCAGGAAAAGGTCGATCACATAACCGTCGACGAGCGCGCCGAGGCGGGCAGCGGCGGTGGGATGAGCGCGAAAGGTCACGAGGCGCATCGGGAACTCCAGAAGGTCAAGGGTTGCAGAACCGGCCGCAGCGGCGCGGAAGGCTTTCGAAACTAGATCAGTTGCTGATGGCCGCCGTTGTCCTGCACTGCTTCCTCGCGGTACAGGGCCAGCGAACGCATGACGGGCAGGTCGTTGAAACAAAAGAGGCACGCGTCGTCGTTGGACGACAGGTTGGCGTGTTCGTGGATGGCCCAGGACGGCACGCAGAAGATGTCGCGCTCGGTCCAGTCGTAGCGCTTGCCATCGATTATTGAAAAGCCGCTGCCCTTGGCCACCTGATAGATGAAGCTGCCGGTGTGCCGGTGCGCCTGCGTGTGTTCGCCGGGGCGCAGCAGCTGCATGCAGGCGCCGATCGTCGGCATGACCGGGCCGCCCGTCGCCGGGTTGACGTATTCCAGCAAGATGCCGTCGTAGGGACTGCCGGCGGTGGTGCGCGCGTAGCGGCGCAGCGCCTCGTAAGTGGGCGCCCATTCGTACTTGAAGAGCGGGGAATACGGCTTCGTCCATCCCGACACTTGCGGGCGCAGCGCCACGCCGCCCCACGCGCCGCTGGTGTCGTCCACCGGGTGCGTGACGGTCTGGTTCAGGTCCGGATGCACGGCATAGAAACCGGCCTCCAGTGCGTTGACCAGCGGGATGTCCAGGCCGTCCTGCCAGATACAAGTGGTGCCGTCCTCGGCCACGCCGTGCTCGTGCCATGTGCCGTTTGGCGTAAGCACGAAATCATTCGCGCCCAGCGTCATCTTGTGGCCGTCCACCACGGTAAACGCGCCCTGTCCTTCCATGATGAAGCGCAGCGCCGAATGCGTGTGCGCGTGCGCGGACGCCAGCTCGCCCGGCCGCATCACCTGCAGCCCGGAATACAGCCAGCCCACCGCCGCTGCCACGTCGCGCCGGCCGGGATTGTTCAGGTAGATGACCCGCCGGCCCGCCTCTTCGGGCGACACCAGCTCGGCGGACCGCAGCACGTGACCGCGCAGGTCCTGGTAGCGCCAGACCACGGGCACCGACGCCGACCGCGGCGCCCACGGCTCGATCTTGTTCGCCACCGTCCACAGCGCGCCGGTCTCCAGCCGCGCCAGTTCCTGGTAATAGGCCACCCGCTCCGGCGAGTCGGCCACATTGGCGCGGCCCGCGGTGTCTTCGCGGTAGGCGTCGTAGCGGTTCGCTTCCATTCCGTGCCCCTGGTTTTATAAAACGCTGAGGATTTTCGAAAATACTAAGCGCGGGGGCTGAAGGCGGGCAACGGTGAAACGCTAGGGGTTTTCCTTGAACTGAAAAGGCGCCTCGCAAAAATATCTTGGTTACACTCGCAAAAATACTGTACAAAAACACAGTGCGACGTGATACATTTCGCTCGCCCGAAAAACTGTCGTCCAGGGGAGAATTCCTGTGTCAGAAGCTGCTCATCTCGTTCAGTACATCGTCGTTCCCTACCGCGCCGCCGCCAATGGCGTCGCGCCCGGGGAAATCCGTCCGGCCAGCAGCGAATTCGGTGCCATCCGCATCGCAAATTCCATGGCTTCCAAGTTCGCCGGCGTCGCGGCCTATGAGGTGATGATCGACAAGGAGACCGGCGACATGGAATCGCCGCGCATCCTGATGCAGATCGGCACCGTGCCTTCGCTGGACGATTAGCCGTTTGCAAAGCACTCGCCCCGCGTACAGGCGGGGCGAGCGTTTCAATGGCAACGGGCAAACGCTCAGACGCGCTTGCCCAGCAACATCATCAAACCAAAAGCCGCGCCCAGGCCGCCCACCACGGCCAGCGACCACGACGGCTCACGCAGGTTCATCGCCATTACCGCGCACGTCAGGCCCAACGCCACGATCAGCGCGCCAATCGCGCGAGCTCGAAACGTTCCGTAGAAATACGTGCGGCGCGGCGGCTGCGTCCCACCCGGCTGCCGTTGCTGCCACGCGGACAACGCCGCCTGGAATTCGCGCAGCAGGCGTTCGCGATTCGGCAGGTCCAGCGCGCTGACCAGCAAGGTCGTGCGGCCGGGCCGCACCAGCTTCAGAAAATCATCCGTGCCCCAACTGGCCAAGTCGGCAAACGCCACCGGCCCGCGGCGCGAAAACGTCAGACCGTCGGACGTCACCTTGATGGAATTGCGCGTGGGGAATCCCCTGAACGCCACCAACGGCGGCGCCAGGAGGCCAATCAGGCACAGCGAGATCGCCAGCATCACCGGCCCCCGGCTGAACAACACGCTAATCAGACTCCCGCTGCCCAGCGCCATGCCGAAAGGCACGGAGAGCTGATGCCATCGGGTATACACGGCGGCCTGAATGTCTGCCTGAACGTCGGCGTGCTTGGTCATGCGCGGGGGCCTCATTGGCGGATGCTAGAACAGGTACTTTATCCCCATCGAGCCGCCAACCGCGCGCAACCCCGATGTGCCTCCCAGCCCCTGCTCGGCATTCAACTGAACATTGACGAACGTATTCTTGCCCGCCCGCCGGTCGTAGCCCGCCGACAGGCCCACCCGCGATCCGTCCAGCTTGTTATCGAACGCGATGTCGCCTTGCGTCAGCGTCTGGTATGAACTGGACGATTCACCCAGCGTGTGCCGGTAGCTCAGCATCAGCCATCCGTGGTTCTGCGCGTCGCCCTGCTCGCCCCAGGCTTTCGACAGCTTCAGGCTCACGCGCGAATGCAGCGCATGCGACCCCGGTAGCGCCACCCGGCCAAGTTCGTCATCGCTGTCGCGCAGCTTGACGTGCTGAACCATCAACTGCGCCTGGGGTTCGATCCGAAGCCCTTTGGACTCATCGCCGATGTCGAACGCCTTGCCGGCTTCGGCCGACAGCGCGGCGCCCCATCCTGACGTCCGCATCGACATGCCGTCCGCACCGCTCGATTGGGTTTTCACACCGTACCGGCTGAACTGTGCGACGAAATCGGCATACCCGCCTTTGCCATCCATCATCGTGTAATAGGCGCCCAGGCCATACATCGTCTGATCGCTTCGGCCGGCGTCGATCGTCGAACGGGTGGACGCCTGATAGTGGTCCACCTGGGCGCGGGAGACCATAGCCGTGCCGAAAACACCGAAACTCTTGCGGCTGATCCCCGTGTTGGCCACGAACAGGTCCGTTCCCAGCTGCAGTCCGCCCAGCGTCGTGCGGCTGGCGACCTGGGATTGCAGGATGCCCCGCGGCGCGCCGTCCCGGCCCTTCCAGGCGCCCAGCGTTCTTGCCCACGCGTAGGGGTACACCTTTCGAGCCAGCGTTTCGGTGGCCCCCATGCGTTCGTTGAACGTGCCCACCGCCAGCTCGGACTGCCGCAGGGATTGGCCGCCAAGCTGCGAGTAGAGGGAAACCTCGGGGCGAACTTCGCTGATCACATACCAATTGTTGGCCAACTCCGGCGCACCGTCTTGCGCGCCATGCACCAGAAAATACTTGAATGCGCCGCCCCCCATGGCCTCTCCCGGCGTCTGCCGGAATGCGCCGTCCGTGCTTGCACCTGCCTTGACCACCAGAAACCCGTTACCAGTGAGGGGATCGCCCAGTCCCCCCTCGGTGTTGATCGACAGGTTGGTCAGCCCTGTCGCCCCCGCGTTCAGAGTCACGTGATCTACCGTGCCGGACGTCGTCGGAATCATGTGCAACTGCACTTCGCCGCCCTCGCCCACCAGATTGCCGGCGGTGAACGTTCGGCCGATCTCATCGTTCGTCCATTCAATTGGCGGCGCAAATGCGACGTTGCCCGCAAGCAGGAGTTCGGTGACGGTGCTGAGGTTGGCGCCTTGCGCGGGGTTGGAGGCATCGGTCAGGATGTTCCAGCGGCTGGACGCATCGATGGCGACGTTCGGTCCATCCATCCAGCCGTCGAGCCTTGCGCCGTTGGCCAGACCCAGGCCCGCGCCGCTCGCACCGACGACCTTGGCGACCGCATGATCGGCTTGGCCCAGCACCGTGCCACTGATTATCAGCGTGCCATTGTCCACATGCGTGATGCCGGTATAGGTGAGCGGCCCCGTCAACGTGGTCGTGCCCGAGCCCGCTTGCCGCAGATCTCCCGTACCCGATATGGCATTGGCCATCGTCAGCGTGTCGGCGCGGTCCACGGCGAGGACGGCGTTGTTCTCGACCGCCCCCGATCCCAGCGATCCAACGGTCTGACCCGCGCCAAGTTGCAGCACGCCATCGTCAATGACGCTTGCGCCGGAAAAGGCGTTGTCGCTATTGATGATCCACGTGCCGGCGCCGGTCTTGGTGAGCGTGCCCGATCCGCTGATCGTTCCCTGCATCACGGACACGGTGCCGATCGCCGTACGAATCGCGCCGTCTCCGGCGAGCTGCATGTCGCGCTGCGACGTGAGACCCGCGTCCAGTTGCAGCCCGCCCCCGTTGAACGTGAGGGCCCCTGCGGCGTCACCCAGGCTGGCGTCATCGGCAATTGCGAGCCACAGCGTTGTCAGTTGCACCAGCGCAAGCCCGATT
>CBHWAL010000033.1:0-15381 GCA_966111495.1 uncultured Achromobacter sp.
ACAGCGGCGACCTGGCCACCGGCTACGGCGCTGACGGCGCGGTGATGGTGACGGCGGACGGCAAGCTGATCGGCGCGGACCAGCAGTACGAAAGCATGACGCCTATCGGCAAGACCTTCTACAGCGCGGCGCTGCCGCGGCGCGCGGGCTTTGCGGTGCTGGACCGCAATGGCGCGGTGGTCGCGACGCTGACGCATGAAGAAGGCCAGGCGTCGCAACGATTTGCCGACACCATCGTGTATCCGTCCGGAGAAAACCTGGTGGCGCTGGTGCCGGGGCAACCCGCCCCGGTCACGCTGGGCAAGGGCCTGCGGGCCGGCGACGAACTCGAAGGCTACGTGCTTTTCACGGACGACTCGGGCCGCGCCGCGGGGCTGCTGACGCCCACGGGCGCGTGGCTGCACGGCGGCACCGCGCCGGCATGGCTGGCAGACGCCAACCGCATGGCGACGCGCGATGGCAATGTGTGGCTGTCCGACGCGCAAGGCGCGCTGCTCAATGTGGTGGACAAGGACGGCAAGGCGCTTCTCAAGCCAGAGACGGTGCAGGCGCTTCAGAACCAGCAACTGCAGCCGCTGGCGGCCAGCGTGCCGGGCGGTCCGTTGGGCCTTCTGGGTCAAAGCCACTGCCATTGCGACGATGTCCAGGTGGGACTGTTGCTGGCCGATGGCAGCACGGTCACCGATGCGTCCTGGTCCGCCGTAACGCCGCTGGACGACACCGAACGCGGCCAAGACGCCGGGCTCAAGGCAGACCAGCTGCGCTATGCGGCAGAAACAGCAGAAGGCATGGTGCTGCTGGATGCGCGCGGCAAGCCTATCGACCTGCCCGCCCAGCAGCACATCGGCATGTTCCACCACGGCTACGCGCAGGTGTATGGCGACGGTGTGGTGCGGATGATCGACCGTGCGGGAAAGACGTTCGAGCTGCCCGAGAACTTCGACACGCAGGTCGTCGCGCCGGGCGTGGTGCGGTTTCTCAAGACGGCGGCCGACGGCGCGCCGTGGGGCTTGTACGATTTCGTCGCCGGCAAGGAGCTGGCCGCGCCGGCTTTCCGCAGCATCGGCGAATTCCAGAACGGTCAGGCAGTGGCTTCGCTGGGCGCGGGCCGCGTCGGCGTCATCGACGTGCAGGGGCGGTGGATCCTGCCGGCCAGCCATCAAGGCGCGGAACGCGTGAACGGCACGCTGTGGCGCGTGACGCAGCCGGGCAAGCAGGAGAACGAATACGAGCGCCCGGCCGCAGTCTTCAATACCCAGGGCAAGGCACTGACCGCGTTCATGCGCGGGTTGCAGGTGGGCGATTTTGGCGACGGCTCCGTCAGTGCGGGAAATAGCGAGCGTCGCTGGATCATCTCGCCGGACGGCGCGGACGCGCTGGACATGAAGGACGCCGACTACGTCCGCCTGGGCGACTGGATGGAGATCCGCCGCGCTGACCGTCAGGGTTACCTGAACGCCAACGGCGCCTGGCAGATCGCGCCGTCGCCCCGCATCGGCACCGCGTTCCAGGGTGCGCCGGCGCGCGCGCTCGCGGCGGACGCTGCGGGCACGCACGTGATGGACGCCAACGGCAAGATCCTGGCGACACTGCGCCAGGGCGAATGGAGCTGGCCGCCGCGTTCCGACCTGCTGATCCGCCATTACACGGCGGAACGCGGCACCATGACCGACTACACCGACCTCTCGGGCAAGACCCGGCTGACGGTCGAAGGCATGGGGTCGGCATTTTCGGAAGGACGCGCTGTGACGCAGCTGTCCGGCGGCGGCGTGCGTTGGGTGGACGCCAAGGGCGCGCTGACGGGTCCGGCCTTCGACGCGCTGGGCCCGATGCGCGAAGGCCTGGCGCCCGCCAGCGAAGACCGCAGCTACGGCTACGTGAACGGCCAGGGGCAGTTCGCCATTCCGGCCCAGTTCCAGGCCTTGTCGAACTTTACCAACCAGCGCGCGGTGGTGACCACGGAGGATGACTCTCGCATCATCGACCCCGCCGGCCACATGCTGGCGCAGGTGAAGATGCAGTGCGGCATCCGCACGCTGTACGGCGCTGCGGGCCAGCGGCTGTGGCCGCTGCGCATGCCGCACGGCTGCAATCGCACGACGGCGTCGCGCGCCTACTGAGCGTCCAACGCCAGATAGCGGCGGGTCTGCACGATCTCTTCGCGCTCCTTGAAACTGGTCAGGCGGTCCGCCAGCGCGCTGCTGTCGCCCGTCTGCCGGATGGCCTGCAGCGTGGCCTGCATCGCGTGGATCGCCGCGCGCTGCAGGTCCGACGGAATGATCGCCAGGCGGTAGCCCATCGCGGCCAGATCGGGCAGCGGCACCAGCGGCGTCTTGCCGCCGTAGAACATGTTGATGAGCTTGAGGCCCGGCAGCCGCTCGGCAATGGTGCGAATCTGCGCCAGCGTCTCGGGCGCCTCGACGAAGATCATGTCGGCGCCGGCCTTCAGGTAGAGCTCGGCACGCGCGATGGCGGCGTCAAAGCCTTCGACTGCGATCGCGTCCGTGCGCGCGATGACCAGCGTATCCGCGTCTGCAAGCGTCTGGCGTGCGATGTGGACCTTGCGGGCCATCTCACCGGCGTCCACCAGCGTCTTGTCGTCCAGATGGCCGCAACGCTTGGGAAAGGACTGGTCTTCGATATGAAACGCGGCCACGCCGGCACGCTCCATCGTGCGCACCGTGCGCTCAACATTGGCCGATCCGCCAAACCCGGTGTCCGCATCCGCGACCACGGGCAGGCCGCTGGCCTCGACGATCTTCTCCACGCGATCCATCACTTCGGTAAAGCTGAGCAGGCCGATGTCCGGATAACCGGCGGCGCGCGCAATGGCGCCGCCGCTGGCGTACACCGCTGAAAACCCGGCCGCGGCGACCAGGCGGGCCGACAGGCCGTCGTACGCCCCGGGCGCCACCACGATGCCGTCGGAAAGGTGTTGGCGCAGTCGCGCGCCGGGAGATGGCGTGGCAGTCATGATGGGCACTCCTTCATTGCAGGGTTCTGATGCCTGCATGATCCGCGCGCGCAATTAGAATGTCCAATATATGAATAATCGCTAATTAGTATGTTTTAGATATCAACATGGAACTGCGTCATCTCCGCTATTTCGTCGTCACCGCCGAGGCCCAGCATTTCACGCGCGCGGCCGAATTGCTGAATATGGCGCAGCCGCCGCTCAGCCAGCAGATCCGCCACCTTGAACAGGAAGTGGGCACGCCGCTGTTTGACCGCACAGGCCGCGGCGTGGCGCTGAACGACGCAGGACGCGCATTCCTGGCGTGCGCGCAGGACATCCTGCAACGCGCGGACGCGGCGGTGCGCACGGCCCAGCGCGCGGCGCGCGGCGAGGTCGGTGAATTGACACTGGGATTTACCGAATCAGCGTCGTTCAATGGCGTGGTGACCGAGCTGATCCGGCAGTACCGCGAACGCTATCCGGAGGTCGAGATGACGCTGTCGCAGGGCGATAGCGAAACGCTGGTGGCGCAGTTGCGCGACGGCGCGATCGACGCCGCGTTCGTGCGCCCGCCCTTCGCGTTGGACGGCGGGCTGACGTTTACGCAATTGGCCGAGGAACCGCTGGTGGTGGCGCTACCGCTGGGCCATGCGCTGGCCCGCCGCAAGCGCCTCGCCCCCGCCGACCTGCAGCACGAGACCTTCATTCTGTATTCGCGCAAATCAGGGTATGGGCTTAGCGCGGACATCATGGCGGCGTGCCGTCAGCACGGCCTGAGTCCGCGTATCGGGCAACAGGCGCCGCAGTTGTCGTCGGCAGTGAACCTGGTGGCGGCGGGGATGGGCGTGGCGATCGTGCCGGCGTCGCTGCGCCACCTGCGGCCGGACGGGGTGGTCTACCGGCCGTTTGCGCTGGAATGGCCGCGCGCGGTGCTGGGTTTGGCCTTGCGCGACGCGCCGGGCGGACGGGCCGCAAATCTGCTTGCGCTGGCGCGGGCCTCCGGCAAGCGCTGACAGGTCCTTATCCGGGCGTCCCTATCATGGGGTCCTTCTCGCGACGCGCTGATCGCCATCCGCTCAATCGTCGTGCGACTCGTGCACGGCAACCGCACCGCGCTTCCAGTAGCTGGCCGCGCGAATGCGGCTCTTGTCGATGCCGTGCTGCGCCACCATGATTTCGCGCACTGCTTTTGCCGTGGCCGATTCCGCCGCCACCCACACATAGCCTTCGCCAGGCGGCAGCGCCAATTCGCGCGCAGCTTGCAGCAGCAGCGTGCTGTAGCCCGGCGCGGTGCCGTTACGATGCAGCCAGCGCACCGACACCTTCGCGGCCGTTTGCAGCGGGATCTCGTTGGACGCCGCGGGCACTTCGATCAGCACCAGCGCCTGCGCCGAGGCGGGCAGTTCTTCCAGCCGCCGCGCAATGGCGGGCAATGCGGTCTCGTCGCCGATCAGCACATGCCAGTCGAACGCAGTGGGCACCACGAACGAACCGCGCGGCCCGCCGATGCCCAGCTGCTGGCCGGGCGCGGCCTGTTCCGCCCACGTCGAGGCAGGGCCGTCGCCGTGCAGCACGAATTCGATTTCCAGCTCCTGGCGCGCCGTATCAAAGCGGCGCGGCGTGTAGTCGCGCGCCGCGGGCCGGGGCACACCGTCGGGAAACTTGATGCCGTCGGGTCCGGCCGTGGGCAGCACGGGCGGTTGCGAGGGATCGGCGGGAAAGAAGATCTTCAAGTGGTCGTCGAATGACGCGGACACGAAGTCCTGCAGGTCTTCGCCGGTGAAGGTGACGCGCGCCAGCAAGTCGGCAATGCGTTCCACGCGCGTCACGGTCAGCGTGCGCATCTTCAGGGTGTGGCGCACGCGCGCCACGGTGAGGTCGCTTTGAGTCATGGAAACTCCAGTTGGGTAGGACGGGATCACGCGCCGGACTTGCCGGTGATCTCGTCGGTGGCACGCGCCAGGATGGCCGCGATGCGTCGTTGTTCGGCGGGCGAGGCGTCAGTGCGGTCCAGGAGCGCGCGCTTGAGCGCCTGGCGCGCCTCCACGAACTCGGGCAGCCAGCCGGTGCGGGCGTCCTCGCCCTCCGGTCCCGTGTTGCGGGGCTGGCCGCTCCAGGCTTGGCGCATGTAGTCCATCTTGCGCGCCACGTGCTTGAGCTTGTTGAACATCAGAGTGAGGCGGTCGCGGTTGGCGTCCAGATGCGCCTTGCCCGGGTCCGCCAGGTGATAGCGCTTCTTGGCGCCCTCCGGTTCGACGGTGGAGTAACCCAGTTCTTCCAGATAGGTCAGTGCGGGGTAGACCATGCCGGGGCTGGGCGTATAGAAGCCGTTGCTGAGTGCGCCCAGCGCCTTGATGAGTTCGTAGCCGTGGCTGGGATTCTGTTCCAGCAAGCCGAGCAGCATCAGTTGCAGGTCGTCGCTGGATACCTTACGGCTGCGCGTGAAGCCTCGGCCGTCGCCGCCGAAGCCGTCCGCATCGCCGCGGCCACCGGCGGAACCGGAGAACCAGTCGCCGCCAGCGCTGGCGTGACGCGGGTGGCGATGGCCGTGGTGGTGATGGTGGGAGTGATGGGAATGATCGTGGCGATGGGCTGCGGCCATCGCGGGGAATTGGCGCATGAGTAGCTCTTACGATATGTTTTACGATAGGTCGTACGATATACCTCGCGCGCCGGACTCGTCAACTCCGCCGTTCAAATACCCCTGCGGCGATGCCGCCAACAATCAGCGCCATGCCCATCAGCAATGACGCACCCAACGGTTCGTGCAGGATCACCGCCGAACACAGCAGACCGAACACCGGCACCCCCAGCAGGCCGATCGACGTCACGCCCGCCGGGAGCGACCGGTTCACATTCACGGCTGCCCAGTACGCCACCGCGATGCCGAAGACGCCGCCATAACCCAGCAGCCACGCCAGTTCGGTCGACCACGTTATTCGCGGCACGCCTTCCGCCATGAACGCCACCGCACCCAACACCACCGATGCCAGCAGCGCCTGCCACAGCGCCAGTTCGAACGGCGGCGTCGCCCATCGGTGCGCACGTACGTAGACGATGTTGGCCGCCCAGCACAGCGCGGCAAGCAGCACCAGACCGTTGCCCAGCAGCGCGTCTCGGTCTCGCCAGTCGAACGCAAAAGGATTGAAGATGACGATCAGCCCGGCAACACCCATCGCCAGCCCGACCTGCCGCGCGCGCCCGATGGGTTCGCCCAAGAAAAGCCAGGCCGCCGGAATGACCCATAACGGCGTGGTGTAGGCCAGCACCACAGAGCGGCCGGCCGGCACGTATTGCAGGCCAAGGCTGACCAGCGCGGCGAACGCGCCCATGTGCAGCAGGCCGACGCTCAGGATCACCGGAATATCGGCCTTCACGGGCCACGCCACACGGCGCAGCGCCAGCCCCAACGTCAGCAGCGCGCACGCGCCTACGGAGCTGCGCGCCGCCACCGCCCACAGCGGTGTCATGTGCAACAGCAGCAGCTTGCTGACGACCCACGTGAAGCCCCATGCCAGCACCACCACGGCAAGCAGCAGCAAGGCGTTCCGGCGGGAAAGGGGTGCGGTGGACATGGGCGGGGTGCGGGTCATCCGCAAGGGTCGGAACTGGGAGCACCGACTATAGGAGCCGCCCGCGCCGCCCCCGAAGACCCACGACGCGCCTATTCCGTGGAGCCACGCGTCGCCACCGCGGCACGCTGCACCCATCGTACGAAGTGCTTGGCACGGAGTTCATCCAGCGCGGGCACGGTGCAACACGCGCGGCCGGTCTCGGCCAGCGGGCGCGGGTGCGCCAGCATGGTTTCGCCAAGGTTGGGCGCTAGTGCGGCTGGGCCATCAGGCCATTAGGCCATTACCCCGCAGACAACTCACGCGCGCGTTGCTGCGCCTTGTGCACGGCCTCGGTGATGGCCACGGCCACGCCCGCCTGCTGCATGTGCGACAGCGCGGCGTAAGTCGTGCCGCCCTTGGACGTGACGCGCTCCTGCAGTTCGGTCAGCGGCACGTCTTCGCTGGCGGCCAGTTCCGCCGCGCCGCGGAAGGCGGCGACGGCCAGCCGACGTGCGTCGGCGGGCGCGAAGCCCAGCTCGACGGCGCCCTTTTCCAGCGCCGCCATGAAGTGGAACACGTAGCCCGGGCCGCTGCCCGTCACCGCGGTGACGGCGTCGATCATGGCTTCGGTGTCGGTCCAGATGCGTTCGCCGACGGCTGCGAAAAGCGCGTCGACCTGATCGCGCTGGGCCTGTTCGCAAGCCGGCGTGGCAAAGAGGCCAGTCATGCCCAACCCCACCTTGGCCGGCGTGTTGGGCATGGCGCGCACGATGCGCGCGTGCCCGCCCAGCCAGTCCGACAACGCGGCCAGCTCGACGCCCGCCGCGATGCTGACCACCGTCGCATCTGCCGGCAGATGCTGCCGGACCTGGCCGCAGGCTTCGCGCAGCACTTGCGGCTTCGTCGCGAGCACACACAGGGCCGCGTCGCCGATGTCGGCACTGACGCTGTCCGCGCAGGGCAGACCGCGTGCGACCAACGCCTCGCGCGTCGGCGCATAGGGTTCGATCACCAGGAAATCGGTCAGCGCCCGGCCCTGGCCGAGCAGTCCGTCGATGATGGCGGAGGCCATATTGCCGCCGCCGATGAAGACAATTTTTTCACGCATGTTGCTTCAGTTCCGAAGTAGGGATTGCGGACCGGACCGGCATGGGTGCATCGCCGGCGCGCGGAATAGTGAGGCACAGTCTACGGGCATTCCGGCGCGTCACGCCGCCGCCAGCGGCACGCCCGCCTGCGACGACGACCGTGTGCCGGGCAGCGGATGGCAGGATTCGGGGTGATACGTATGGACCACCGACAGCTTCACGCGGTCGCTGCTATTGCCCTGCGCGGCGTGCAAGGTGCGGCAGTGAAAGAACACCACGTCGCCGGCTTGCAGTTCCGGACAGACGGCGCGCGCGATCCACTCGGCATTCTGCGGCACGTCCTCGCGGAAGAATTTCTTTTCGTCGAACTGGTCCGGCGCGAACGCCGCCGCGTGCGAGCCCGGAATGAACGACAGGCCGCCGTTGGCGCGCGTCTCCGGGCCCAGGGCCAGCCAACAGGACACCAGGTCCGTGTCCGAGAACGACCAATAGCGGATGTCCTGATGCCAGCCCGTCAGGCTGCCGTATGCGGGATGCTTGGTCATCACGCAGTTGTGGTGCACGGTGGACAGCACCGGCGTCTCGTTGAAATAGCGCGTCAACCACTGGCCGATGCGCGGATCGGTGGCCCACTGGGCGAACAGGGGATCGCGCGCGTAGGCGTTGAGCAGGCGGCGCACGGTCAGTCCGCCTTCGGCCGCGCGCGATTGCGGCGCGCCGGGATAGCGCAGGTCGGCTTCGTATTCGATGGGTGCGACGTGATCGCGCAAATGGCGTTCGGCCAGCGCGCGCAGCGCGGCAACCTGTTCATGGCTGGCAAACTGGCGTGCCACCACGAAGCCCTGCTCGCGCAGGACGGCTATCTGATCATCAGGCAATAACCCGGACATCTCGATCCTCACAGCCCGCGGCGTAGGCGGCGCGTCTGCGGGCGGGCAGGCGCGCACCGGGCAAGGCGCCGGTCACGCGGGATGGCTAGATTACCAAATGGCAAGCCCGCCGGCCTGCTCCCGCGTCCTCAGCCCGCAGGCGTCTTCTCGGGGCGGACGGGCGGCGGCGTAAGCCGCGCGGCGTCGCGCTCCTGGACCTCGTGGTGGACCCATTCGCGCCAGACGGCCACCAGCAGCGCCATCAGCACCGGACCGACGAACAATCCCACGATGCCCATGGTCTTCACACCGCCCACCAATCCGAAGAAGGTCGGCAGGAAAGGCAGCTTGACCGGGCCGCCCACCAGGCGCGGGCGCAGGGTCTTGTCGACGATGAAGAGTTCGACGCTGCCCCAGACCATCAGCGCGATGCCCGCGACCACATGGCCGGAGCCGACCAGATACAAGGACACCAGCGTGAAGGACAACGGCGCGCCGCCGGGGATCAGCGCCATGAAGCCCGTGACCACGCCCAGCAGCACGGGCGACGGCACGCCCGCCACCCAATAGGCAATGCCCAGCACCACGCCTTCGCCCAGCGCGATCAGGCCCATGCCGGTGACGGTGGAATTGATGGTGGCCGGGACCACGCGCGAAAAGCGCTGCCAGCGCGCGGGCAGGATGCGTTCGCCCAGGACGTCGAGCTGCGCAACCATCCGGATGCCGTCCTTGTAGACGAAGAACAGCGTGATCAGCATGAAGAGAACGGTCAGCAGCAACTGGAACACGTTGCCGGTGGCGGCCAGCGCCATACGGTAGATGTTGCCCAGGTGTTCGCCACTGACGGCTTCGACCAGCGCGCCCAGCGCGTGAGGCTGGCCGATATAGGCTTGCCAGTACTGTCCCAGGCGATCGCCCACCACCGGCAACGAGGAGATCCACGCGGGCACGTCCACGCCGTGACGGTTGGCCGCGATGGCCCAGGCGACAAAGGCGCTGGCTTCCTTGATGGCATAGGACAGGGCCAGCGACAACGGGACGATAAGCACCACGATGACGACCAGCAGCGCCAGCGATGCGGCAACCGCCGTGCGGCCGCCGCAACGGACGACGAGGCGCTGGTACAGGGGCCAACTGGCCAGGCCGATGATCAGCGCCGCCAGGGCCGGAACCAGGAATCCGCTAAGAAAGTAAACCCCCGCCAACAGCACAAGCAGCAACAGCCAACGGGCGATCAGGTAAGCGGGTAGAACAGGCTGCATAGCGGATCGACTGTAAGGGCGTTGTAGGCTTTGACTGTCGGACTATACAGACGTTTCATGCGATACGAGGGACGCAAGGGCTGTATTTACTACGGGGTTTCCCGTGCTTAACGCAGATGGCGGACCGAGGGTCCGCCATGTCGTGGTGCAGCCAGCGCGTATTTACAGCAGGTATTCGGCGGCTTCCTCGCGCGCGGTGCGGCGGCGCGGGGCCATGTCGGCCAGCGCGGGGATGGCCGGCACGGGGGGCTGCGCCGGGGCGGTCTGTCCCTGGTTGCGCTGATAGACGGCGCAGGATGCGGCGGCCGGATCGGTCTCGTCGCGGCCGCTCAGCAGCGGACACCCGGCGAACAGTTCGGCCACCCAGTCGGTGAAAGCCCGAACCTTGGGCGACAACTGCCGGCTTTGCGGATACAGCACCGAAATCGCCGTGGAGCTGGGCTTCCACTGCGGCAGGATCTCGATCAGTTCGCCCGATTGCAGGTACGGCAGCGCCATGTAGCGCGCGGTCTGGATGAGGCCAAAGCCCTTCAGCCCGCAATCCAGGTAGGCGCCCGCTTCGTTCACGGCCACCGTGCCCTTCATGTCGACTTCCTGGTGCTTGCCGTCCACCTTGAAATCCCAGGCGCAATTGCGGCCGGTGCGGCTGGAGAAATAATGCACCGCGTGATGGTCGCGCAGCGATTCGATCGTCTGCGGCATGCCGTGACGCGCCACGTAGGTGGGGGACGCGCAGGTCACCGTCTGCAGGGTGCCGATGCGGCGTGCGACCAGGCTGGAATCCTCGAGGTCGCCGGCGCGAATGACGCAGTCCACGGCCTCCTGGACCATGTCGACCGGCCGGTCGCCCAGGCCCAGCACCAGCTCGACGTCGGGGTATTTGTCGTGAAAATCACACAATGAGGGAATCAGGATCAGCCGGCCGATGCAGGTCGGCACGTCAATGCGCAGGCGGCCCTTGAGCCGCAGGGCCGCTTCCTGGAAGCAGGCCTCGGTCTCTTCCACGTCGGCCAGGATGCGCACGCAATGCTGGTAATAGCCCGCGCCGTCGGGCGTCAGGCCAATTCGGCGCGTGGTGCGATTCAACAGGCGGACGCCCAGGAGGCGTTCCAGATTCTGAATGATGGTGGTGACGGTGGTGCGCGGAAGCGATAGGCTGTCGGCCGCCCGGGTGAAGCTATTGGCGTCCACGACGCGCACAAACACCTGCATAGCCTGAAAGCGGTCCATGGCAAGGGTGTCCTTAAGGCAAATAAGTCGGGGTGGACGGAGCATAACCCGATTTCGCCGCTGATTAGTCATTCTCCACGAACAGTGTTGCCGGGATAGATAGGTTTATCCGCCCGGACAAAACACTCAGAATGCAAACCATCTTGAAGTGCCCTTGCCGCCCGGCGCAAGAAAAGGGCATGTCAATCCTCAGATTCCGCCCCCCGCAGCGACCGCCCTGATCAGGCGCCCGCTGCCTCTGGATAAGCGACCCCGGTCGATGCTGCATTGCAGCATATCCATATAACGCCGGATTCTTAGGACTGGCATCCCCGCCCCGCCGACTCGTCGTCCCCTCATCCCGGGCAAGCGCGCTTCCGCCTCTAAAAGACCACTCAAGGAAACACCATGGTTTCGCGTAAACGTATTGCTGTGCTCGTCGTATTTGCAGCCGTGCTGGCGGCGGGCGGCGGCTATGCCCTCACCCGCGGCCCCGCAGGCGGCAATGTCGCGATGGCGCAGGGCGCCCCCGCCGCGCCGCCCGTCGAGGTTGCGGAAGTCGTCAACAAGACCATCGTCGACTGGCAGCGCTACTCCGGCCGCCTCGAAGCCATTGACCGCGTCGATATCCGCCCGCTGGTGTCCGGCACGCTGACCGCCGTCCATTTCCAGGACGGCAGCATCGTCAAGAAGGGCGACGTGCTCTTCACCATCGACCCGCGCCCGTACGCAGCCGAGGTGGACCGCGCCGCCGCGGCGTTGACCGCCGCCAAGGCACGCGCCGCCTACACGGCCTCGGAACTGGCCCGCGGCCAGCGTCTGCTGACCGACAACGCCATCGCCCGCCGCGACTTCGAGGAAAAGCAGAACGCCGCACGCGAAGCCGCCGCCAACCTGCAGGGCGCCCAAGCCGCGCTGGACTACGCCAAGCTCAACCTGGGCTATACGCGTATCGAGGCCCCCGTGGACGGCCGCGTGTCGCGCGCCGAAGTCACCGTGGGCAACGTGGTCGCCGCCGGCGCCGCATCGGTGCCGCTGACCACGCTGGTGTCGGTGTCCAAGATGTACGCATCGTTCGACGTGGACGAACAAACGTTCCTGCGCTACGTGAACCGCACTCGCAACGGCCGCAATGGCGCGGTGCCGGTGGAACTGGGCCTGGCCAATGAAGACGGTTATTCGCGCACCGGCGCCGTGCAATCGGTGGACAACCGCCTGGACGCCACCTCCGGCACCATCCGCGTGCGCGCCGAGTTCGACAACGCCGACGGCACCCTGCTGCCCGGCCTGTACGCCCGCGTCCGCCTGGGCGGCAGCGAGCCCCGCGAGGCCGTGCTGATCGACGAACGCGCCATCGGCACCGACCAGGACAAGCGCTTCGTGCTGGTGCTGGACGACAAGAACCACGCCGTCTATCGCCAGGTGAAACTCGGCGCCAATCAGGAAGGCCTGCGCGTGGTCGATACCGGCCTGGCTGCCGGCGAACGCATCGTCGTCAACGGCCTGCAGCGCATCCGCCCCGGCGACGCCGTGACCCCGACCGTTGTCCCCATGGTTGCCGCCAAGCGCAACCCGGTCCAGACCGCCTCGGCGCAGAACTGAGCCGACGCGTCGAACGAGAACGTTTATGAATATCTCGAAATTCTTCATCGACCGGCCGATCTTCGCCGGCGTGCTGTCAATCCTGGTGCTGCTGGCAGGCCTGCTGGCCATGTTCCAGCTGCCCATCTCCGAATACCCGGAAGTTGTGCCGCCGTCGGTGGTGGTGCGCGCGCAGTATCCGGGCGCCAACCCCAAGGTCATCGCCGAAACCGTCGCCTCGCCGCTGGAAGAATCCATCAACGGCGTCGAGAACATGCTGTACATGCAGTCGCAAGCGAACAGCGACGGCAACCTGACGCTCACGGTGAACTTCAAGCTGGGCGTGGATCCTGACAAGGCGCAGCAGCTCGTGCAAAACCGCGTGTCGCAGGCGCTGCCGCGCCTGCCGCCGGACGTGCAGCGCCTGGGCGTGACCACGGTCAAGAGCTCGCCCACGCTGACGCTGGTCGTGCACCTGATCTCCCCTAACGACCGCTACGACATCACCTACCTGCGCAACTACGCGATCCTGAACGTCAAGGACCGCCTGTCCCGCATCACCGGCGTGGGCGAAGTGACGGTGTGGGGGTCGGGCAACTACTCCATGCGCGTGTGGCTCGATCCGCAAAAGGTCGCGCAGCGCGGCATGACGGCGTCCGAAGTCGTCAACGCGATCCGCGAGCAGAACGTGCAGGTCGCCGCCGGCGTGATCGGCGCCTCGCCCACGCAGGGTGACGTGCCGCTGCACTTGAACGTGAACGCGCGTGGTCGTCTGCAGACCGAAGAAGAATTCCGCGACATCATCCTGAAGACCTCGCCGGACGGCGCCGTGACGCACCTGTCCGACGTGGCCCGCGTGGAACTGGACGCCCAGGAATACGGCCTGCGTTCGCTCCTGAACAACAAGCAGGCGGTCGGCATGGGCATCATGCAGTCGCCGGGCGCCAACGCGCTGGACGTGTCCAGCCAGGTGCGCGCCGCCATGACCGAGCTGGCGCAGGACTTCCCGCCGGGCGTGGAATACCGCATCGAGTACGACCCCACCCAGTTCGTGCGCTCCAGTATCGAAGCCGTCGTGCACACCCTGCTCGAAGCCATCGCGCTGGTCGTGCTGGTGGTGATCCTGTTCCTGCAGACCTGGCGCGCGTCCATCATCCCGCTGCTGGCGGTGCCCGTGTCCATCGTCGGCACGTTCGCGCTGCTGCTGATGTTCGGCTACTCCATCAACGCGCTGTCGCTGTTCGGCATGGTGCTGGCCATCGGGATCGTGGTGGACGACGCCATCGTGGTCGTGGAGAACGTCGAGCGAAACATCGCGGCGGGCTTGAGTCCACGCGACGCAACTTACCGCGCCATGCGCGAAGTCAGTGGCCCCATCATTGCCATCGCACTGACGCTGTGCGCCGTGTTCGTGCCGCTTGCCTTCATGACGGGCCTTACCGGCCAGTTCTACAAGCAGTTCGCCATGACCATCGCCATCTCGACGGTGATCTCGGCCTTCAACTCGCTGACGCTGTCGCCCGCCCTCTCGGCCCTGCTGCTCAAGAGCCACCACGACAAGCCCGACTGGCTGACCCGCGGCATGAACCGCGTCTTCGGCCGCTTCTTCAACTGGTTCAACAACATGTTCGGCCGCGCGTCCGAGTCCTACGGCACGGGCGTGGCCAGCGTGATCCGCCGCAAGGCCGGCGCGATGGGCGTCTATGCCGTGCTGGTCGCCGCCACCATCGGCGTGTCGTACCTCGTGCCCGGCGGCTTCGTGCCCGCGCAGGACAAGCAATACCTGATCGGCTTCACGCAGTTGCCCAACGGCGCCTCGCTGGACCGCACCGAAGACGTGATCCGCCGCATGAGCGACATCGCCCTGAAGGAACCCGGCGTGCAATCCGCCATCGCCTTCCCCGGCCTGTCCATCAACGGCTTCACCAACAGCTCCAGCGCCGGCATCGTGTTCGTCACGCTCAAGCCCTTTGGCGAACGCAACAGCGCCGAGCTGTCTGGCAACGCCATCGCCGCCTCGCTGAACCAGAAGTTCGCGGCCATCCAGGACTCGTTCATTGCCGTGTTCCCGCCCCCGCCCGTGATGGGCCTGGGCACGCTCGGCGGCTTCAAGCTCCAGCTCGAAGACCGCTCGGCCCTCGGCTATGCCGAACTGGACAAGGCCAAGCAGGCCTTCCTGGAAAAGGCGCGCCAGACGCCGGAGCTGGGCCCCGCGTTCTCCAGCTACGAGATCAACGTCCCGCAGCTCGACGTGGACCTGGACCGCGTCAAGGCCAAGCAGCTCGGCGTGCCGGTGACCGAAGTCTTCGACACCATGCAGATCTACCTGGGCTCCATGTACGTCAACGACTTCAACCGCTTTGGCCGCGTGTTCCAGGTTCGCGCACAGGCTGACGCGCCCTTCCGCGCGCACGCCGACGACATCCTGCAACTGAAGACCCGCAACGCCGCCGGCGACATGGTCCCGCTGTCTTCGCTGGTCACCGTCAAGCAGACCTTCGGCCCCGAAATGGTCGTGCGCTACAACGGCTACACCGCCGCCGACATCAACGGCGGTCCCGCACCCGGCTACTCGTCCGACCAGGCGCAAGCCGCCGCCGAGCGCGTCGCCGCCGAAACCCTGCCGCGTGGCGTCAAGTTTGAATGGACCGACCTCACGTACCAGCAGATCCTCGCGGGCAATGCCGGCCTGTGGGTGTTCCCGATCAGCGTGCTGCTCGTGTTCCTGGTGCTGGCCGCGCTGTATGAAAGCCTGACCCTGCCGCTCGCCGTGATCCTCATCGTGCCGATGAGCATCCTGGCCGCGCTGACCGGCGTCTACCTTACCGGCAACGACAACAACATCTTCACGCAGATCGGCCT
>CBHWAL010000034.1:0-15313 GCA_966111495.1 uncultured Achromobacter sp.
CGTCATCGGCACGTTGTCGCTCTCGGTGGCCACGATGGCCCCGTCCACGCCGACCTCGCCGGCCTCGTTGACGATCACGCCGGTGTCACGCGATTCCGGATCGCGCAGGTAGTCCACCAGCAGCGTCGTCTTGCCGCTGCCCAGAAACCCGCACAACAGGAACAGGTCGATGGCCATCAGCTCGCGTCCTCGCCCGTGTCGCACGGCGATCCCGACGGCGCGCCGCCGGTCGGCGGACGCTCGCCATCCGGGTCGTCGGTCCAGCTATCGCGGTCGGCCAGCAGTTCGGCGGTGTCGTACACCACGCCCGACTTGATGGTGGTCTGCAGGCAGCGCTGCCATTCGACCTTGGCGGTGTCGTCGTTCAGGCGCATGGCGCCCGTGCCGAACAGCAGCTTGAAGTCGGTCAGCGGATTCTGGTCGTGGATCAGCAGGTCGGCGCGCTTTTGCACGTCGATGGAGCCGGTGTCGTCATCGATGCCCAGCAGCGCCGCGCTGTGCGACGTGGCTGCGCGCAGGACCTCGATGGGATGAAAGCCCGCTTCCTGCAGCAGTTCCAGTTCGCGGACGAAGCCAAAGCCGTAGATCTGATAGATAAAGCCCGAATCGCTGCCCGCGCAGACGCGCCCGCCCAGGTTCTTGTATTCGTTGATGAACTGCATCCACAGCCGGTAGTTCTGCTTCCACTCGATCTCGTTGGTGGTGCTCCAGCGATACCAGTACGCGCCGTGGCCGCCGCGCTGCGGCTGGAAGTAGCGCCACACTGCCTTCCACGTGTATTCGTCGTGCCAGTCCGCGCGGCGCGCGCGCATCAGGTCGCGATTGGCGTCGTAGATGTTGAACGTGGGCACGAAGGTATGGCCCAGTTCCAGGAACTCGTCCATGACCTGGCGCCACTTGGCCGAACCCGGCTGCGCGGCCTGCATGAAGGTCTGGCCGGCCACCGCAAAGCGGTAATACTCGTCGCTGTAGTTGTAGTCCGTGGGAAAGGACTGCACGACGCGGTCTTCAAACAGGGCTTCTGGCAGGCCGTAATAGTGTTCGGAGCTGGTCAGCCCCCAGCGCGCGGACTTCATCGCGTTCACGCGCGTCACCGCCATCTGGGCGTGATGGCAGCCCGAGCGCAGGCCCACCTTGGCCGCCTCGTCCAGCGCCGCTTCCATGATGGCGGGCGGCGCGCCGAAGAACTTGATGCCGTCTGCGCCGCGCGCGGCCAGCTTGCGCACCCACTCGCGGCCCTGTTCGGGCGTGTGGATGGTCTTGACGCGATCGTTCACCGCCGGGAACACGGAATGCACGATCATGCGCGGCGCGGCGATCTGGTTGGACGCGGACAGCTCGCGTTGCTCCATCGTCCAGCCCAGGCCGCCCATCGCGCCCATCTCGCGCACGGTGGTGACGCCATGCGCCAGCCACAGCTTGTAGATGTAGTCGGCGGGCGGCACGATGCCGCTCATCGCGTGATACGGCGTGCCGATGTGCGCGTGCGCGTCCACAAAGCCCGGCGTGACGAACTTGCCGTGGCAGTCGATCTCGTGGTCGCCCGGGCCGGGCCGGCGCTTCGGGTCGATGGCCTTGTGCGGCGTGCCCACATTGACCAGCGCGGTAATGCGATCGTTCTCGATCACGATGTCGACCGGCCCCCAGGGCGGCGCGCCGGTGCCGTCGATGATCGTGGCTCCGCGCAGGATCAGCCGCGGAAACGGCCCCAGGCCCCGGTCACGCGGTGCGGGGGCCGAGGGCGGATGCCATCCCTTGGCCGCGTTGACGTCGCGTGATTCTTCGCCGACTTCCGATTGCGAAAACGTGGGATCGCTCATGCCTCTAGACTCCCAGCTCGTTGTGTTCGATGACGCCGCCCTTCATGATCAGGCCAATGTGCTCGCCCTGACCCAGCAGGCACGACAGGTCGCGGTACGGATTGCCGTCCACCAGCAGCACGTCCGCCAGCGCCCCTTCCTGGATGCGACCCAGTTGGCCGACCTGGTTCAGCACTTCGGCAGCGGTCGTGGTGGCGCACTGGATGACTTCCTGCGCGGACAGCACCTCGCGGCGGATGCGGAATTCGTCGCTTTGCAGACGTTGGGATGGGCCCAGCAGATCCGAACCGTAGCCGATCTTCACGCCCGCCTTCTTGTAGATTTCAAGCGAATGCAGGCCGGCGGTGCGCACCGTCGCGATCTTGGCGACGGAGTCCGCAGGCAGGCCGTAATCGGCGCCTTCGTTTGCCAGGGCCTCGTAGGTCACCAGCGTCGGCACCACGAACGCGCCCTTCTCGGCCATGAAGCGCGCCACGCGCTCGTCGACCAGATTGCCGTGCTCGATGGTGCGCACGCCGTTGCGGATGGCGCGTTCGATGGCGTCGGCGGTATAGGAATGCGCCATCACGTAGGTCTGGCGGCTGGCCGCCTCGTCGACGATGACGCGGATCTCTTCTTCCGAGTAGCCGAAGGACGCGATGGGATCGGTGGGCGACGCCACGCCGCCCGAGGCCATCATCTTGATCTGGTCCGCGCCCATCTGCAGTTCCTGGCGCACGGCCTTGCGCACGTCGTCGATGCCGTCCGCCACACGGCCGATATCGCCGGCGCGGAAGCAGCAGCCGCAGAAGCTCATGGGACGCAGGTGGTCCGAGCGCGGACGCGGATCGCCGTGGCCGCCCGTCTGGCTGATGGCGCGGCCCGAGATGAAGAGGCGCGGTCCCTTGACCGTGCCTTCGTTGACCGCGCATTTCAGGCCCCAGCCCGCGCCGCCCGCATCGCGCACCGTAGTGAAGCCGCGGCGCAGCATGGCGGCCATGATGGGCACCGCGCGCATCATCACCAGCGCATCGGGCAGGACGCCCTGCGTGCTCAGGTTCAACTGCGTGGCCAGCACGTGCACGTGCAGGTCGATCAGACCCGGCATCAGCGTGCGGCCCGCGGCGTCGATCACGCGCGCCGAGGACGCGCTGATCGGCTTGTCCGACACTTCCTTGATGACGCCGTCCTCCACCAGGACGTGGTGCCCTTCCAGCAGCTCGGACTGCAGGGGATCGAGCAGGTTTGCATTCTTGAACAGCACAGCGGACATGAGAATTTCCTTGGGGAGATGTCTAGGTCAGGACGCCATGGTCTTGATGTAGCGCCGATGGATCAGCCAGTTGGAGAGCAGCGCGATGATGAGCGTGCCGCAGACCAGGATGACGGCCAGCGCGGCGCCGAACGGCCAGTTCGAAGCCTTGGTGATCTGGTCGTACAGCGCGGGCGCCATCATGGTCAGGCCGGAACCGCCCAGCAGCACCGGCGTGGCGTATGCATTCATGCACAGGATGAACACCAGCATCGTGCCCGCCGCCACGCCGGGCGCGGCAATCGGCAGCACGATGCGTCGGAAGGTGGTGAAGAAGCTGGCTCCCACGTTGCGCGCGGCCTCTTCCACGGACAGGTCCATGCCTTCCAGCACGCTCTGCAGGGTCAGAATCAGGTACGGCATGACCACCGCAGTGGTGCCGATCACCACCGCCGTCGGCGTGTACATCAGCGTCAGCGGCTTGTCGATGATGCCCAGCCCCTGCAACACGGCGTTGACCACGCCCGCATTGCCCAGCGCCACCATCCAGCCGGCCGCCCGCACCACGTTGCCCACCATCAGCGGAAACACAAGCAGGATCACGAACAGGCTCTTGTACCGGCTTTGCGTGCGCGCCAGGAAGTACGCGACCGGAAAGCCCAGCACCAGCGCCAGCACCGTGCACAGCGCCGCGATGCCCAGCGTGGTGAAGAAGATGTCGCGGTAGTAGGGGTCGCCAAAGAACTTGGCGTAGTTCTCGAACGTGAAGGCGGTCTGCATCATCTCGACCGGATCGAAATGATTGAAGCTGTAGCGCGCCAGCTGAAGGATGGGGATCATGATGATCACCAGCACCACCAGCGAGGCCGGAAAGGCCAGTCCCGGGCCCAGCCAGCGGCTGGGGCGTCCGTCCTGCGTTGCGGTCGTCATTGCGCCTCCTATTGCGTGAAGGCGACGCAGTCGTCGGGTTCGAAACACGCATACACGCGCTCGCCAGCGGCGGGCGGCGCGGCGCGCGTGCCGGCATTGACGATCTGGCTGATCATGCGGTCACCGCCATCAAGCTGCACCCGCACCTCCAGCACCGATCCCAGGTACAAAGACGATTCGATCACGCCGGGCAGCGCATTGCCGCCCGAGGGCTGCGCCTGCAGACGTACGCGCTCCGGCCGCACGCCCACATGCGTGGCGTTGCCGCCGCCCGGCGCCGCGATGCGCTGGCCGGTCTTGGTTTCGAACTGGTCGTTGGCCTGGCCGCGCCCCGTGAAGACATTCATCTTGCCCAGGAAGTCCGCCACGAACAGGTTGGCGGGCTGTTCGTACAGCGTATCGGGCGCGCCCACCTGCTGCACGATGCCGTCATGCATGATGGCCATGCGGTCGGCGATCGCCAACGCCTCTTCCTGGTCGTGCGTCACGAACACGGTGGTCAGGCCCAGACGCCGCTGCAACGCGCGGATTTCCTCGCGCACTTCCAGCCGCAGCTTCGCATCCAGATTGGATAGCGGTTCATCCAGCAGGAATACCTTGGGTTCGATCGCCAGCGCGCGCGCAATCGCCACGCGCTGCTGCTGACCGCCGGACAACTGGCGCGGATAGCGGTCGCGCAATTCCGTCATGCGCACCATGTCCAGCACGCGCCGGATCTTCGCATCACGATCGCCCTTGGGCACCTTATGCATTTCCAGGCCAAACGCCACGTTCTCGGCCACCGTCATGTGCGGAAACAGCGCGTAGCGCTGGAACACCATGCCGGTGTCGCGCTTGTGCACCGGCAGCCGCGTCACGTCGGTTTCGCCAATGCGGATGCGCCCCGACGTCGGCGTGATGAAGCCGGCAATCATGCGCAGCGTGGTCGTCTTGCCGCAGCCGCTGGGTCCCAGAAAGGTGACCAGTTCGCCTTCGGCAATCTCCAGGGAAAAATCCGAAACCGCGACCGCCGCGCCGAACTGCTTGCGGATGTTTTCGATTGAGACCTTCGCCATTTCTTACACCACCTGACTGAGTTTCACATAGCGGTCGGTCACAAGCATGATGATGCCCAACAGCAGGATTTGTACCGAGGCCACCGACGCAATCGTCGGGTCCAGGTTGAATTCGAGGTACTGCATGATCGCGATCGGCAGCGTGGTGCGCCCCGGGCCGACCAGCGACAGGGACAGCTCCAGATTCTCGAACGACACGACAAAACTGAACAGCGCCGCAGCGACGATGGACGGCCGTAGCATCGGCAGCGTCACGCGCATGAAGGCCTTGGGCGCGCTTGCGCCCAGGTTGCGCGCGGCTTCCTCGATGGAGCCGTCCAGCCCGGCCATGCCCGCCGTGACAAGCCGCACGGTCCACGGAATGGTGAGGCACACGTGCGCAATGACCAGGCCGCCGAACGTGCCGACGAGGTCCTGATCCAGCACGTTTTCAGCGCGCAGGTAAAAGAGATAGACGGCGACGCCTGCGACGATGCCGGGGATCAGCAGCGGCGACAGCAGCAGCGTATTGACGCCCTTGCTGCCACTGAAGCGGTAGCGCGCAATGGCGACCGCCGCCAGCACGCCCATCGTCACGCCGATGAACGCGGCCACCAGCGATACCTGCAGGCTGAAGATGAAGCCGTTGGCGAACGCGGGGTTCTCCCAGGCCCTGACGTACCAGGAGAGCGTGTAGCCCGAGGGCGGAAAATAAAGGATGGCGTCCTTGAAGAAGCTCAGCCAGACCACCAGCACGATGGGGCTGAGCATGAACGCATACATGAGAACCACGAAAACGCGGTGCAGCCACGTGGCCCACGGGATCACGCGCAATGGCTTTTCCCGCGAGGCTGCGACGGCTGAGTCCAAAGGAGGCGCATTATGCAAATCCGGTTCCTTTCAGCAACTGCCGGCTTGGTTTGAAACTCCTCCGAAGACTCTGCGGTCTCTACGGTTAACCAAAGCATATCGGCCGGTTGCTGCCCGGCTCAACTAGGGATAACCCACGGCGCGTCAACACTCGCGGGTTATCCCTGCGGTAGCCCTATCAGCGGTGCAACCCACCGTGGCGCAACGCTGCCGCAGGTGCAACCCATCACGCCGCGCGCAGCTACCCGGCGGCCTGCAGGCCGCACACCGCTTGCAGCACCGCGACGCGGCTCTGGCCCAGGACCATGCCCTGCCACTCTGCCTGGCCGCAATAGAATGCGTCGCGCGTGGCCTGCAGGATGTCCTGCTGCAAGGCATCGCGGGCGTCGGGATGCGCGCGCAGCCAATTGCGTCCGCGCAGCGCCTGCACCACCTCGTCCCACGGCTTGGTGCCGAACTCCAGCGCCATCAAGGTGGGCTGCGACTCGGGGCAGGCGTCGTAGATGAGGCCGGCCAGATGCCCGGTGATGTCCACCGAGGCCGAGCTGCCCTGATACGGCACAGCGATATCGCTGCCCCACCACTGCCGCGCGCGCGCCACTTCCGCGTCGTCGCGCCGGCCTGCGTAGATCTTTTCGCCGTGGCCGCGCGGCCCGAGGCCCGTGTGCACGTCGATCCAGCCGATGTGCGCATGGCGGCGGGCGTGGGTGCGCAGGATCTCGCGCAGCGTCAGCAAGGACGGCGAATGCCGCGCGCCCCCATAAAACAGGCCATCCTGATGCGTGTATTGCCCGCGCGATACCGCCTGCGTCGTGGCGGCCAGGCCGTGCGTTTCGATATGGCGGGCGATGGCCTGGCGGTTCTGCTCGGTGGGCGGCCATTCCTGCGGCAACAGCAACTCGTGGATCTCGCCATAGCCGGGATTGGCCGGCAGCGCGCGGCCGTCAAACGGCTGGGCATTGCGGTTCAGGTCGACGTTGCCCTCGTCGGTGCGTGCAATCCACGAAAAGCCGTAGGGGTTCACGGCGTGCACCAGCAGCAGCGCCACGCCCGCCTGCCGCGCGCGGTCCAGCATGGGCGCGTCATCCAGTAGCGCAAGCTGGCAGCCCGACCCGCAGAAGCCTTCAACGCCGTGCGTGGCCGACGTCACGATCAAGAGCCGCTGCGCGCCGGCATCGCCGATCAACGCCACGTCGGTGGCCAGCGGTTCGCCCTGGCTGCCCACCGCCTCGATGCCGTACGACTCAACCTGCGTGGCCAGCGGCGCGGCGGCCGCCAGGAAGCGTTCGCGCGCCTGGGCGTAGCTGCTGGAAAAGTAGCGTTCAACGGATTGCATGTCAGGGCTCCTGGCTGTCGATGTCAAGTCCGGTGCGATCCTGAATCCAGAACAGCACCACGGTGGAAAGCGTCACGGTGACCATCAGGTACCACGCGGGCGCCATCGGATTGCCGGTCACGTGCAGCAGCCAGGTCACGAAGAATTGCGCGAAGCCGCCGAAGACCGAGATGCCCAGACCGTACACCACGGACATGCCCGTAGTGCGCACGGATTTCGGAAACAGCTCGGGCAGCATCGTGATGACGGGCGCGGTCTGCAACGCCAGCAGCACGGCCAGCAAGGCGATGACCGTCATCAGCCGCCCGGTGCTGGGCGCCGACACCAGCCATTGGAAGCACGGCAGCAACGCGCAGACCGTCACGGCGCGCGACCAGAAGATCACCCGCTTGCGCCCCACCCGGTCCGCCAGCATGCCCACGAACGGCGCCAGCGCGAAGCCGATCGCACCCAGCACGACGCTGGCGAACAGCGTGGACGTGGCCGGCAGGCCAAGTTCCTTGGTGGCGTAAGCCGGCATGTAGAAGCCGATGATCTGCGCGCACACCATGCCGCCGATCACGAGCAGGATGCCCTTGACGATCGTGAGTTTGTATTCGGCAAAGACGCGGCGCAGCGGCTGGTGGCCGGCGGCCGTTCTGGCGCCGGCGGCAGGTGCGGGTTCCAGCGTTTCCTCGAGATTGCGGCGGATGTAGGCGCCCACCGGCACGGTAAGGATGCCGATGACGAACGGCACCCGCCAGCCCCAGGCCTGCATCTCCTCCTTGGTCAGTGCCGCGGTCAGAATCGCCACGGTCAGCGCACCCAGCATCACGCCGAGCGACTGGCTGCCGAACTGCCAGCTTGAATAGAAGCCGCGCTTGCCGGGCGGTGCGTGTTCCACCAGCAGCGTCGTCGAGGCGCCGACCTCGCCGCCCGCCGCAAAGCCCTGGATCAGCCGCGCCAGCACCATCAGCACGGGTCCAACCACGCCCATCTGCGCATGGGTCGGCGCCACGGCGATAAGCGCACAGCCCAGGCCCATCAGCCACAGCGTCAGCGTCATTGCCGCGCGGCGGCCGTGGCGGTCCGCATACGAGCCGATCAGCATGCCGCCCACCGGCCGCATCAGAAAGCCCACGCCGAAGGTGGCAGTGGTCAGCAGCAACTGGCCATAGCCGGATGCCGCGGGAAAGAACAGCGGCCCGATGACCAGCATCAGGAAGGTGAAGACGGTGAAGTCGAAAAATTCCAGCGCGTTGCCGATGGTGGTGCCGGCAATGACGCGGCGGCGCATCGACGGCGTGTACAACGCTGGGCCGCCGGCTGCGGCGATGGCAATAGACATGTTTTCCCCTTGATGTCCGGTGCGGGGCCGCCGGTCCGTGCGTCCGGATCGCCGTGCATGCCCCATCGCCGTGAATATACGGATGGCGCACGATAAGCAAAAGACAGTATTTTTGTTGCCATGAGCACTTTTGCTTATAGCCCTGCCCGCCCTACCGGAACGACCTGCCCATGAACCTGCGCCAACTCCGCGCCTTTGTGTTGATCGCCGAGCATCGCAGCATCCGCGCTGCGGCCCGCGCCCTCTTCGTCACCCAGCCCGCCGCCACGCGCAGCCTGCGCGAGCTGGAGCAGAGCGTGGGCGCGGAACTGGTGCGCCGCAGCGTCAAGGGGGTGGAACTGACCACGTACGGGGAAGCGCTGTACAAGCGCGCCGTGCTGATTCTGCAAGAAGCCCGCCGCGCGCAGGAAGAGATCGGCCAGATGCGCGACGGCGAAGGCGGCACGCTGAACCTGGCCATCAGTTCCGCGGCGCTGACCGTGCTGCCTGCCGCGCTGGCCGCGTTTCGCGCACGCATGCCGCGCGTCTCGGTGGCCTTCAATGAAGTCGCGCCGCCCTACAGCCACGAGCAGCTGGAATCCGGCCGCTACGACTTCCTGGTGCAGACCGAGTACGACGGCGACATCGACGACGGCTTTGCGCGAACCACACTGTTCACGCTGCCGCTGGCCGTGGGCGCACGCGCGGGCCATCCGCTGCGCGGTGCGCGCACGCTGGCCGAGCTGCACGATGCGCTGTGGCTGTTGCCGGGCAACATCCAGGCGCCCGCGAACCTGCTGCGGCTGGCGTTCGACGCGCATGGGTTGCCGGCCCCGCGTGACGTGATTCCCTGCCAGTCCATCGCGGTGGCGCTGGCAATCATCGCGGAGAGCGACGCGCTGGGCATCTTCGTGCGCAACTTGTTCGATCATCAGTTGCTGCCGCGCGCGCTGCGCATGGTGCGTCTGGACCATCCGCTGCCCGCGGCCCGCGTGTCGGTCCTGACGCGTGCCGACTCGCCGCCGACGCCGGCCGCGCAATGCTTCATGGATTGCCTCCTGAACGCGCAGGCAGCGTCGTCCCATGCCGGCGACACCTGGGCGAATCCGCTGAAAGACCGGGTTACTATTGCCGATGGCCCCCGCCGATGACGTCGAGACGGGCCTTTTTGCTTCTCCCCCAGTCCCCGTCCATGGCGTTTCCCCGACTTCCCGCTGTTCCCACCCTGACCGACACGGTCGCCAAGCGTCTACTCGCCGAAATCGACGAAGGACGCGTGCTGCCCGGTGAAAAGCTGCCCACGGAAATCGCCCTGGCCGAACAGTTCGGCGTCAGCCGCACGGTGATCCGCGAAGCCGTCTCGCGGCTACGCCAGGACGGCGTGGTCGAAGCCCGGCAAGGCAGCGGCGTCTTCGTCACGGGGCACAGCGGCAACCGGGCGCTGCGGATCGACGCAGCCGAACTCTCCTCGCTGGAGGCCGTGTTGCACATCGTGGATTTGCGCCGAGCCCTGGAAACCGAGGTGGCGGCGCAAGCCGCCGCCAGCCGCAAGAAGCAGGACATGGCGGAGATCGACGCGGCGCTGGCTGCAATCTCGCAGGCCGTGGACAACGGCGGAGATGGCGTGAAGGAAGATGTGGCCTTTCACCGCAGCATCGCGCGCGCCACCGGCAACCCGTACTTTCTGACCACACTTGCATTCGTCAGCCAGTTCCTGGAAGCCGCCACGCGCGTCACACGCGGCAACGAGGCGCGCCACGCCAACCTGATGCGCGACGTATTGCAGGAACACATCGCCATCGTCGAGGCCATCCGGCGCAAGGACGTGGACGGCGCCCGGGAAGCGGCCCGCGTTCACATGGTCAATGCCGCCAAGCGGTTGAGCCAGGCGCACCGCTAAGCCAAACTGCACCGCCGCGGCCTGCACAGGCCGCTAGCGAAACGCCTTCGTGAAAAAATCCCGGCTGCCGAAGTTGCCGGATTTCAGCGCAATGCTGATGTCGGCCTGCGCCACGGGCGCGTAGCCGGCGCACCACGGCACGCCCGGATCAATCTGGTCGCCGATCGTGATCTGCTCCAGGCCCAGCGCCTGCACCACCGCGCCCGATGTCTCGCCGCCTGCCACGATCAATTGCCGCACCCCGCGTTCCACCAGCCCGGCGGCAATGCGCGCGATGGCCGCTTCGATCATGGCGCCCGCCTGGCTCGCGCCCAGCGCGCCCTGGGTTTGCCGCACGGCGTCAGGCTGCGCCGTTGAATAGATGAGCACCGGGCCGTCCTGCATGCGTGGCTCGGCCCAGGCCAGCGCCTGCCCGGCCACGTCCTCGCCAGCGGCCAGCTTCATGGGATCCAGCGCCAGCGCGGGCCGGCCGCTTTCAATGAAGGACGCCACCTGCGCGTTCGTCGCGGCCGAGCAACTGCCCGCCACGACGGCCTGCAAGCCTTGCGCGCGGGCCACGCCGGCGGAACCCGTGGGCGCCAGCCCCCAGTTGCCCGGCAAGCCGATGGCCACGCCTGAGCCGGCCGTCACCAACGGCATGCCGTGCAGCGCCGGGCCCAGCGTCAGCAGGTCGTCGTTGGACACGGCGTCGACGATGGCGATCTCGATGCCTTGCGACATCAGTTCCTGGATGCGGTCGCGAATGGCGGCGGCGCCGCGTGCGACCACGCTGTAATCGATGAGCCCCACCCGGCGCGATGTTTGCGCCGCCAGCACACGCACGAGGTTGGGGTCGGTCATCGGCGTCAGCGGATGGTGCTGCATGCCGGATTCGTTCAGCAGCACGTCGCCCGCGAACAGATAGCCTTTGAACACGGTGCGCTTGTTGTCGGGAAACGCCGGTGTCGCAATGGTGAAGGCTGTGCCCAGGCTCGTCATCAGCGCATCGGTGACGGGCCCGATATTGCCTTGCGGCGTGCTGTCGAAGGTGGAGCAGTATTTGAAGTAGATCTGCTGCGCCCCCTGCGCGCGCAACCACTGCAGCGCGGCCAGCGACTGCGTCACGGCCTCGTCGGGCGGCAGCGTGCGGGTCTTCAAGGCGACCACCACGGCGTCCGCGTCGTCCCGCAGCGGCTCGCCCGGCGTGCCGATGGTCTGCACCGTGCGCATGCCCGCGCGGACCAGATTGTTCGCCAAGTCGGTGGCGCCCGTGAAATCGTCGGCGATACAGCCCAGCTTGATCGTCATTTGGCCTCCGGCAGGGAAATGCCCGGGAAAATCTTGATCACCGCGCTGTCGTCTTCCCGGCCATGGCCGGCCGACGACGCCTGCATGAACATCTGGTGTGCGGTGGACGCAAGAGGCAATGGGAACCTGGTGTGTCTTGCGGTATCCAGCACCAATCCCAGGTCCTTCACAAAGATGTCCACCGCGGACAACGGCGTGTAGTCGCCCGCCAGCACGTGCGGCATACGGTTCTCGAACATCCAGCTGTTGCCCGCGCTATTGGTGATGACCTCATACAAGGCATCGGCATCCACGCCTTCGCGCAGGCCCAGCGCCATGGCCTCGGCGGCGGCCGCAATGTGCACGCCTGCCAGCAGCTGGTTGATGATCTTGACCTTGCTGCCCGCGCCCGCGCAGTCGCCCAGGCGATAGACCTTGCCCGCCATCGATTCCAGCACTGATCCGCAGGCCGCGTACGCGGCCGCGCTGCCGGCGGTCATCATGGTCATCTGGCCGGCCGCCGCCTTGGCCGCGCCGCCGGAAATGGGCGCGTCCAGATACAGGATGCCCTGCTCGGCCAGGCGCCCCTCCAACGCCACGGACCAGTTGGGATCCACGGTGGAGCACATGACGAATACCGATCCCGGCCGCAACGCGGCGGCAATGCCGCCGTCGCCGAACAGCACCGACTCGGTCTGCTGCGCGTTGACGACCACGCTGACCACGATCTCGCAGGCCTGCGCCATGTCCGCCAGGCTGGCGCAGGCCACGCCGCCCTGCGCGGCGAAGGCCGTGGCCGCCTCCGCTCGAATGTCGTAAACGTGGACCGCGTGCCCGGCGCGGCGCAGGCTTTGGGCGATGCCCGCGCCCATCGCGCCCAGGCCAATGACGCCAACGCGGCGCGGTGTGTTTGTGGAGTTGCTCATGTCGTTCGTTGTCCGGGAGCGGGATGCAAAAGGGGAAAGACCGCGACTCAACGCTTCAGGTCGTCGGCCATGTAGGCGCGGACGATATCGGCAAAACTGCCATCGCCCGTCAGGCCCAGCCTTGTGGCGCGCGTGGTGTCCCACCGCCCGGGCCAACTGCCGACGATGCGCTCGACGCGCTCGTCCGCCTGCCAGCTGATGCGGTCTGCGACCTCGTCACCCGCGACCTCGCGCAAGGCCTGCGCCATCTCGGCTGCCGTGACCGACACGCCCGGCAGGTTGATGGGCGCCCGGTCCGCCATCGCGTCGGCATCCAGCTCGCAGCCCGCGATCAAGGCAGCGATCGCGCCGCGCGGCGACAGCAGCCACAGCCGCGTGTCCGCGCCAACCGGGCACACAGCCGGCTCGCCATTCAACGGCTCGCGGATCATGCCGCTGGCGAACGACGACGCCGCCGCGTTCGGGCGGCCGGGACGCACGCTGATGGTCGGCAGGCGCAACACACGGCCATCAACGAAGCCGCGCCGCGTGTAGTCGGCCAGCAGCAGTTCGGCGATGGCCTTCTGCGTGCCGTAGGACGATTGCGGATTGAGCGCGGTATCGTCGCGCACGGTGTCGGGCAGGTTGCCGCCATATACGGCCACGGAACTGGTGAAAATCACACGGGGCTTGTGGCCCAGCGCGCGGCAGGTTTCCAGCAACGCGCGCGAGGCGTCCAGATTGATGCGCATGCCCAGGTCGAAGTCTGCCTCCGCCTGTCCGCTGACGATGGCCGCCAGATGAAAAACGGCACGCGTGTCCGTATCGATGGCTTGCCGCAGCACCGCCGGGTCGGCAATGTCGCCCTCCAGCGAGCGCACGCGCGGGTCCTGCAGGGCGTCCGCCTTCACGACATCCAGCAGATCGATTTGCGTGATGGTCTGAGGTTTGCCGCCTTCCAGCGCCAGCGTGCCGCGCTCGAGCAGTTTGCGTGCCAGCCGCTGGCCCAGGAATCCGGCGCCGCCGGTGATCAGTATCTTCATGATGGAATGCTCAACGATGGGTTAGATAGGGTTTGGCCCAGCCCAGGCCTTCGGACGTGCCGGCGCGCGGGCGGTATTCGCAGCCGATCCAGCCGTCATAGCCCAGCGCGTCGATACGCTGGAACAGGTAGGGATAGTTCAGCTCGCCCAGATCGGGCTCGTGCCGGTCCGGCACGCCCGCCACCTGGATGTGACCGATGCCGGCCATGTCGCGCTCGAGCTTCACGGCGATGTCGCCTTCGACGATCTGGCAGTGGTAGATGTCGAATTGGACCTTCAGGTTGTCCGCGCCCACCTCGGCGCGGATGGCCTGCGCATCGTCCTGCCGGTTCAGGAAAAAGCCCGGGATGTCGCGCGTGTTGATGGGCTCGATCACAACCGTCACGCCAGCGGTGGCGGCCATGCGCGCGGCAAGCGCCAGGTTCTTGACGTAGACCTCCCGGGGCGCGTCGCGGTTCTGACCGGGTTGTATAAGACCCGCCATCACGTGCAGATGGCGGTTGCCCAGCACTGCTGCATATTCCAGCGCCTGGTCCAGACCACGCTGAAACTCATCTTCGCGTCCAGGCAGCGATGCGATGCCGCGCTCACCCGCTGCCCAGTCCCCCGGCGGCGCATTGAACAGCGCCTGCGTCAGTCCGTGCGCGTCCAGGCGCGACTTGATCTCGGCCGCCGTGAACTCGTACGGAAACAGGAATTCCACCCCTCGGAACCCGTCGCGCGTCGCGGCGGCAAAGCGCTCCAGGAAGGCGTGTTCCGTGTACATCATGCTTAGGTTTGCAGCCAGGCGCGGCATGTCGGTTCCTTTGGGATTCGGTTAAGTTCGGTCGGCTTGCTAGCGGTTCACCAGCTTGGCCGGCGTGAACCAGACCGCGATGGCGCCAATGACCAGCACGCCCGCCAGCACATACATGCCCGACGCCGTGGAACTGGTCAGGTCCTTCAGGTAGCCGATCATGTACGGGCTGGCGAAACCGGCCAGGTTGCCCACGGAGTTGACGATCGCAATGCCGGCGGCGGCGGCCGTGCCGGACAGGAATGCCGTCGGCAGCGACCAGAACAGCGGCGCGCAGGTCAGCACGCCCGCGGCCGCCATGGACAGGAACACCAGCGACACCGCGGTGTTGTCGGCGAACGAAGCCGCCGCTGTGAAGCCCACGGCGCCTGCCAGCGCCGGCACGATCAGGTGCCACCGGCGCTCGCGCCGGCGGTCCGCGGAATGGCCCAGCAGGTTCATCACGACGATGGCGCACAGGAAGGGAATGGCGCTGAGCAGGCCGATGTTGAACGCCCCCGTCACGCCTGTCGACTTGATCAGCGTTGGCATCCAGAACGTCAGCCCATACTGGCCAGCGACGAAGGCAAAGTAGATCAGGCACATCCACCACACGCGCTTGTCGGCGAACACCGCACGCAACGAGTGCTTTTGCGTGCCGGTCTGCTTCTGGTCCTGCTCGATCTCGCGTGTCAGCAGCTTCTTTTCGTCGTCGCTCAGCCATTTGGCGCTGGCGATGCCATTGTCCAGATACATGACGGTGACCACGCCGATCACCAGCGCGGGCACGGCCTCGATCAGGAACATCCACTGCCAGCCCTGCAGGCCGTGCGTGCCGTGAAAGGCCTCCATGATCCAGCCGGAAAGCGGATTGCCGAAGATACCTGCCACCGGAAT
>CBHWAL010000035.1:0-15294 GCA_966111495.1 uncultured Achromobacter sp.
GGACACCGTACCGGCCCGACTACGCCTGAACGCTTGACGGTCAAGACGGTATCTGTGCATGGAGCTTAATCAAACTGATAAGCGTCCATCGCCAGCGCCGCGTACGACACTTCGTCGTTCAACCGCCGCGCGCTTGTCCCGCCCGCACCCAGCGCTACGTACAGCGGCATCAGATGGTCATCATGCGGATGCGCCTGCATCGCGCCGGGCGCCTGCGCCTGCCAGTCCACCAGCGCGGGCACGTCATGGTGCGCCAATTTATCCGCGTACCACGCCTGGAAACCCGGCACGTAGTCGGCGGCCGGCGCATTCTGCGGCATGCGGACATGGCGCAGGTTGTGCGTCAGCGACCCCGAGCCGATGATCAGGATGTCTTCGTCGCGCAGGCGCGCCAGCGCGCGGCCCAGTTCCATCTGCCCGGCCGCGTCGCGCCCCATGTCCAGCGACAGTTGCACGACGGGCACGTCCACGTCCGGGTACAGGTAGCGCAGCGGCACCCAGGCCCCGTGGTCCAGCGGACGGCGAGGATCGCGGTCGGCGGCGATGCCCGATTCCGCCAGCAGCGCCTGCACGCGCGCGGCCAGTTCCGGCGACCCGGGCGCGGCGTACTGCAGGGTGTAGAGCTCCGGCGGAAAACCACCGAAGTCATGCCAGGCGATCTGCTGATCGCGCGTCGACAGCGCCAATCCTTCGCCCATCCAGTGGGGCGAGACCACCAGGATGCCGCGCGGCTTGCGGCCCTGAGCGGCGCTCCAGTCCGCAAGCGCCGGACCGGTCCGGCCGGGCTCGACGGCCAGCATGGGGGAACCGTGGGAAACGAAAAGTGTAGGCCAACGCATGGCTGTGCCTCCAGAAACAATAACGATGCCGTCATTGTCAGCCGATTCAAACCAGCAATAAACCTCCGGCATCGGGATAATCTGTTGCTCGATAAGCATCAATGGCGCTTTCGGGGGCTTGCGATGCTCGCCTTCGACGCGGCGCCCGGCTTGGCGCAATGCGCCGCCACCCCGCCAAGGGTGCCGGGCGTTAAACTACGTCGTTACACACTGAATGGACGTTCCCCGAAGTTATGGCCCGATCCCGCAGCCAATCCGCTCCCCGCATGACCCGTGACGCTACCCGGCTGGTCGCGCTTGCCCAGGCGCTGAACCGCTCGGGCAGCCGCGTCGAAGACGTCTTTTGGGAGACCCAGCTTGGCGAAGCGATCCCGAAGCTGCTCAAGGCTGGCCAGGACGCCCCGCTCGAAGCGGCGCTGGACCACCTTGCCCAAAGCGACGTGGGCGCCTACGAGGTTCTGATCGAACAGGCCGAAACCCTGTCCGAATCGATGAAGATCGAGAAAAACGGCGTCCGCTACGATGTCCTGCTGATCGTCGCGCCCATCGTTGCCTGGACCCGCTATGCGATCCCCACCGGCCCGATTTCCGCCAGCGCGCAGCAAGCCCTGCTGGCGCAGCTTCACGGGCATATCCTGTCCAGCAACGCGCGCACCACGCTGATGCCCCTGATGGTCAGCGTGGACCAGATGCCGCGCACGTTCTCCGAGACCTGGCAGTGGCTGCAGCGCCTGGGATCGCAGGCGCTGGGCGCCGAAACCACCAAACCGGCGCTGAACACGGACACCGAAACCGCGAACATGCTGGCCGACACGCGCTACATCGTTGGCGCGGTCGCCGTGCCCGAGGGTGAGGCCATCTTCCGCTGGCAGGAAAACCTGGGCGATGCCGACGCCAGCCGCGACGCCTGCCTGGCGCAATGGATCGCGCAAGCGCAGCCCACGCTGGCAGCCCTGCTGCCGGGATGCGGTTTCGAGGCCCTGCTGCCCGACGCCTACTACGTCAGCAACCGCGAAGCCGACCGCCAGGTGCGCCCGCTGTCGCTGCGCGCGGCAGTCAGCTGGCTGGAAGGCGCCGTCAACCTTGAAGCCGCGCAGCTGCGGGCCGTGGTGGCGGGCTGCGGTGAAGGCCGCATTGACGAATACCGCATCGGTTTCACGGCGCGCAACAGCAACGACGTGTACTACGGCTGCGTCTGGCCGCTTTACGGCCGCGAGGAAGATTTGGTCATGGACGAGGGCCAGCCCGACGTCGTCGACGAAATCGCCGCGTTGCTCAAGGAATTCGGGGTCACCGACGTGCGCCGCATACCGGGCGTCCTGCCGCCCGAATACTGCGAGGACTGCGGCGCGCCGTACTTCCCCAACCCCTTGGGCGAACTGGTGCATGCCGAACTGCCCGAGGACGCCGAGGCCGCCCCCGCGCAGTTCCACTAGGCCTGCCATGCAAGCGGACATCTTCTGCCGGGTCGTCGACAACTACGGCGACATCGGCGTCTGCTGGCGCTTGGCGCGTCAGCTCGCGCGCGATTTCCAATGGGATGTCCGCCTGTGGGTCGATGACCTGGCCAGCTTCGCGCATATCCAGCCTGGCATCGCGACGGGCACGGCGCGCCAGCGGTTGGCCGGCGTGGACGTGGTGCACTGGTCCGACGCGCCAGACGCTGCGCTACAGGCCCGCGACGTCGTGATCGAGGCGTTTGCGTGCGATCCGCCGGAAACCTTCGTCGCGTCGATGCGCCGCAGCCATCCCGTCTGGATCAACCTGGAATACCTGAGCGCCGAGGCCTGGGTCGAAAGCTGCCACGGGCTGCCGTCGCAACGGCCCGACGGCCTGGTCAAGCACTTCTTCTTTCCGGGCTTTACGCCAGCCACGGGCGGCCTGCTGCGCGAACCGGCCCTGGCCGCGGAGCGTGAGGCGCTGCAGGGATCGGCGGACTTGCAAGACGCCTTTTTGCGCTCGGCCGGCGTGCCGGAAGATGCCCTGGCGCTACGGCGCACGGGCGCGCGAACGGTGTCGCTGTTTTGCTATTTATCCGCCCCCGTGTCTGAACTGGCTCAGGCCCTGACCGCCAATGCGCGCCCCACCCTGCTGCTGGTGCCGCAAGGCGTGGCGCCCGGGCTGGAAGCGGCCTGCCAGACGGCTGGCGCGCCGCGGGTCGTCCGTCTGCCCTTTCTTGCCCAGACCGACTACGACCGCCTGCTGTGGTGCGCAGACCTGAATTTCGTGCGCGGTGAAGACTCCTTCGTGCGCGCAGCCTGGGCCGCCCGCCCGCTGGTCTGGCAGATCTACCCGCAAGATGAAAACGTGCACCTTGAAAAGCTGGAAGCCTGGCTGGCGCGCTATCCGGCCCCGGAAACGGCTCACGCGCTGATCCGCGCGTGGAACGAGTCCGAGCCCGGCCCGGAAGCTGGCCAAACCGCCGCGGCCGTCGCCGCCGCACTGGCGCCCGACGCCTGGCTCGCGTGGTCCGGCGCAGCCCGCGACTGGAACGACAGCCAATCCGCCCTGCCCGGTCTGGCCGAAAATCTGGCCGCGTTTTGCGCAGAGTTGGCCAAGAAACGCTAGAATAGAGAGTTTTCTGAGTTGCCCTGAATCTGTCGGGCCTCAACTATGACGCCTCCCGGGGTGTGCAAAGCCTCACGCGGCTTATGCAAGCACGGCGAGTGCACCCATCACCCCCGGAGTTTTATCGATGAAAACCGCTCAGGAATTGCGAGTCGGAAACGTGGTCATGGTCGGCAAGGACCCCCTCGTGGTCCAGAAGGCCGAATACAACAAGTCGGGCCGCAACGCCGCCGTGGTCAAGCTGAAGTTCAAGAACCTGCTGACCGCCTCGGCCAGCGAATCGGTCTACAAGGCTGACGAAAAGTTCGAAGTCGTTCAACTGGATCGCAAGGAATGCACGTATTCCTACTTCGGCGACCCGATGTACGTCTTCATGGACGAAGAGTACAACCAGTACGAAATCGAAGCGGAAAGCATGGGCGACGCCCTGAACTACCTGGAAGAAGCGATGCCCGTGGAAGTGGTCTTCTACGACGGCCGCGCCATCTCGGTTGAACTGCCCACCACGCTCGTGCGCGAAATCACCTACACCGAACCCGCCGTCCGTGGCGATACCTCGGGCAAGGTGACCAAGCCGGCCAAGATCAACACCGGCTACGAACTGAACGTGCCGCTGTTCTGCGCCATCGGCGACAAGATCGAAATCGACACCCGCACCAACGAATACCGCAGCCGCGTCAACAACTGATCCGGCTCAGCGCAAAAAAGCCAGACCTTTCGGTCTGGCTTTTTTTTTGGTGTTGGGCAGGTCCGCGGTGGGTGGCAAGGTGTCTGACACCCTCTGAGACGCTGCTTCAAGCTGTAAATCATCTCCCCAGGGGGGCCGGACACCTCGGCGCCCTATTGCAGCCGTTCGTCGTCCAGGAAGTCCGGCACGGCCATCACGTCTATGCCATCCTCGGCCAGGGCTTCGCGTTCTTCCACCGTGGCGGTGCCGCGGATGGGGCGGTCGTCGGCCTCGCCCTCATGGATGCGGCGCGCTTCTTCGGCGAAGCGGGGGCCGACGTTTTCAGTGCTGCGCACCAGCGCGCGCACCTGGCGCATGACGGCGGCTTGCAGGGCCGCCATCTTTTCGGCGTCGGACGCGCCGGCCGGCACGAGCGGCTGGGCCGCGGGCGCGTGCAGGTGGGCGACATTCAGACGGGGTGCGGACAGGCGCTTGGTGATGGTGGCCGACCCGCAGACCGGGCACGTGACGAGGCCGCGCGCTTGCTGCGCGTCGTAGTCTTCGTGCGACCCGAACCACCCTTCAAAGATGTGGTCGTGGTCGCACTGGAGGTCAAAAACTTTCAGAGCCATGGCGTCTATATGGGGTGCAACGCCCAGAGTACAAGAAGGCGCGCTACTTGGCCCGGGTTTGCGCCGCCGGATTGCCGACTTGCGCCTGTTGCGCCTGCAAGACGTCGATCTGGCGCTGCAGGTCGCGCAGTTGCTGGCGCACGTCCTTCTGCTGGCCGGCCAACGCCGAGGCTGCCACCGGATCCTGCCACATCCGCCAGATCCGGCCGCATCGGCCGGATCCGGCTTTGGATCAGTCCGCCTCGGGCGGCCCGAAGTGCAGACGCGGCACCGCGGCCAGCAGCCGGCGCGTGACCTCCTGGCGCGGCGCCAGCAAGACCGCTTCGGCCTGACCGAGTTCGACGATGCGGCCCTTGTCCATGACTGCGATGCGGTCCGCCAGGTACTCGACCACCCCGAAATTGTGGGTGATGAAGAGATACGCGATGCCCAGATCGGTTTGCAGTTCGCGCAGCAGATCCAGAATCTGCGCCTGCACCGACACATCCAGCGCCGACGTGGGCTCGTCGCAGATCAGCACCTTGGGTTCGACCGCCAGCGCGCGTGCAATGGCGATGCGCTGGCGCTGTCCGCCCGAGAATTCATGCGGATAGCGCGTCAGCGTATTGGCGGGCAGCCCTACCCGCTCGATGAGCTGCGCGGCGTGCTTCTCGCGATCCTGCCGGCTCATACCGCGCTTGAGCGATGCCAGCCCCTCGTCCAGGATCTCGCCGATACGCATGCGCGGATCCAGCGACGCGTACGGATCCTGGAACACGATCTGGATGTCCTGCCGCAGCCGCTGCAACTGGCGGCGGTCGGCGGTCAGCAGATCCTGGCCTTGCAGCATGGCGCGGCCCGAGATGCGCGCGCCGTCGATCAGCCGCAGCAGCGCCTTGCCGGTGGTGGTCTTGCCGCAGCCGGACTCGCCCAGCAGCGCCAGCGTTTCGCCCGCGCGCAGCGTGAAGGTCACGCCGTCCACGGCCTTGACCCACGACACGATGCGGCGCAGCGGCCCCTTGCGTACCGGGTAATGGACCTTCAGGTCCTGCACATCCAGCACCACGCCCGCCGTGCGGTCCGGCCCGCCCTGCTGGCGCTGTTGCGCGGCCACGGCGCGGCCCTGCTCGGTCAGCGGCACGCCGCGCTTGTCGAAGGTGGGAATGGCTTCGAAGAGCTGCTTGGCATACGGATGGCGCGGCGCGCGGAAGAATTCCTCGGCGCTGGCGCTTTCGACGATCTCGCCGCTGCGCATCAGCGCGACGTGATGCGCCACGTTCTTGACCACGGCCAGGTCATGCGTGATCAGAAGCACGGCCATGCCCATTTCCTGCTGGATGCTGGCCAAAAGATCCAGCACCTGCGCCTGCACCGTCACGTCCAGCGCGGTGGTCGGCTCATCGGCGATGAGCAGCACGGGTTCGGCCGCCAGCGCGATGGCGATCATGACGCGTTGCTTCTGGCCGCCGGAAAACTGGAATGGATAGTCGTCGATGCGGCGCTCGGGCTCCGGAATGCCAACCCGGCGGAGCCACTCGATGGCCCGCGCGCGCGCCGCCGCACCGCGCAGCGGCGTGTGCGCGGTCAGCGTCTCAGTGATCTGGTCGCCCACCCGCATGACCGGATTCAGGCTGGTGGACGGTTCCTGGAAGATGATGCCGATGCGCCCGCCGCGCACGCCGCGCATGGCGCTTTCAGGAAGGCGGTTCAGGTCTTCGCCGTCCAGGTCGATCTGGCCGCCCACGATGCGTCCGGCGTCCGGCAGCAGCCGCAGCAGCGCCAGCGCGGTCATGCTTTTGCCGCAGCCCGATTCGCCCACCAGCGCGAAGGTCTCGCGCTTGGAAATCGCCAACTGCAGCCGCTTGACCGCATGCGTCATGCCGCTTTCGCCCGCGACGTCGACGTCCAGGCCGTTTACGGTCAGCAAGGGAGTGTCGTACGTCATGGCGCCTCCCCGGTCTTGGAGGCGCGGCCGTCCGCCGCCAGCATGGCTTCGGGACGGCGGCCAAGAAAGCCCAGGCGCGCAAGGCGGCTGGGTTTATAGCGGCGCGTGCGCGGATCGAAGGCGTCGCGCACCGCGTCCGCAAACAGGTTGGCGGCCAGCACCAGCGCCAGCATGAAGATGAAAGCGGTCATCAGGTTCCACCAGATCATGGGATCGCGCGACATCTCCAGACGCGCGCCATCGATCATCGAGCCGAAGGAATTCATGCTGGGATCCACGCCGATGCCCAGGTAGGACAGCACGGCCTCGTAAAGCACCAGGCCCGAGAATTCCAGCACCACGGTGATCAGCACCAGATGGGCGACGTTGGGCAGGAGGTGGCGCGTCATGATGCGCCAGTGCGACACGCCAAAGGCGCGCGCGGCCTGCACGTATTCCAGCTCGCGCAGTTTCAGGGTTTCGGCGCGCAGCAGGCGGCACAGCCCTGCCCAGCCGGTCAGGCCCAGGATCATGCACAAGAGGAACAGCCGCAGGTCGGCACGTGCAGCCGAGGTATTGAAGAGGTCGGAATGGTTGTCGATGTATACCTGCATCATCAGGGCGCAGGCGGCAACCAGCAGCACGCCGGGGATCGAGGTGATGGTGGTGTACAGATACTGGATGGCGTCGTCGACCTTGCCCTTGAAATACCCGGCCGCGATGCCAAAAATGATGGCCGGCGGCAGCATCGCCAGCGTGGTGAGACTGCCGATGACGAGCGCCGTGCGGATGCTTTTCAGCGCCTGCCACAACACGTCATTGCCGATGCGGTCGGTGCCCAGCGCGTGATAACCGCTGGACAGGCCGGCCAACGCCCCCACCGCAAGACACAACAGCGCGAAGGTAATCGTCATGGCGCGCCAGGGAATGTCGGAACGGCCGGCCAGCAGTTCCTCGGCCGCGTGGGACGCCGAACCGGTGGCCCGCGTCAGGCAGGCAAACAGCAGGACCGCGCCGGCGAGCGCGACGGCCAGCCCCGCGGCCAGGCCCCACCCCAGCCGCATCGCGATGTCGCCCCCGCGCTCCTTCTCGGGATCGGTCAGGTGCAGTGCCGCCCCGCGCAGCCGCGGAAAATCGCGTACTGGCTTATCGTCGACCAGCATGGTCTCTTTGGTGAACTGATGCGCTGCCAGCGGCTCGGAATAGGTTTTTTCGGGGCGCGTGAGCACGGTTCCGTCCAACAGCCCGTCCCGCGCGGACCGCACCGCCGGCGCGTACCCCGGCGGGGCGTCGGCAGCGACGCCGGGCGCGGGCGGCAGCAGCGGACGGTAGTGCACGGAATCCAGCAGGCCAACCACCGAAAACGCGACCAGGATGACCGCCGAACACATGGCGGGCGTGTCACGCGCCACGCGCGCCCAGGTGGCGCGCAAGTTGGGACTGCGGCGCACGTGCCAGACGTAGGTCAGCGCGCCCGCCACCATCAGCCACAGCGCGATATCGGTCCAGAGAAAGACGAACTTGGGCATGGGGGCTACTCGAAACGCACGCGGGGATCGGCCAGCGTGTAGGAAATGTCGGCCAGGATCAGCCCAACGATATACAGCGCCGCGCCCAGGAACACCATGGCGCGCACGATGGAGAAGTCCTGCGCATTGATGGCGTCGATGGTGTAGCTGCCCAGCCCCGGAATGCCGAAGAACGATTCGGCGATCAGGCTGCCCATGAAGAGCAGCGGCAGCGCGGCGACCGTGCTGGTCAGGATGGGCAGCATGGCGTTGCGCAGCACGTGGCGGAACAGCACGACGCGTTCAGCCAGGCCCTTGGAGCGCGCGGTGCGCACGTAATCCTTGCCAATCTCTTCAAGAAACAGCGTGCGGTAGAAGCGCGCCTCGGGCCCCAGCCGCGACACGATAGCCACCAGCACCGGCAGCGCCAGGAACTTGATCACGTCCAGTCCGCCCGAATAGCCCGAGAACGGCACCAGCCGCAGCAGCTTCGCAAACAGCCACTGGCCCGCAATGATGTAGAACAGGCTGGATATCGACAGCAGCATCACGCACAGCACGACGCCCCAGAAGTCCAGCCGCGTGGCCCGGAAATAGACCAACGTCAGCGAGAACACGATGCTGGCGAACAGCCCGAGGAAAAACGTGGGCACCGCCAGCGCCAGGCTGGGTCCCATGCGCGTCTTGATCTCGCGGCCAATGTCGCGGCCGCCATCCGACGCGCCAAAATCCATCACCAGCAGCGGCACCGAACGCCGGTAGAACACCGTGTCCGTGAGTTGTGCCGTGCCCTTGGCCTCGGCATTGAAGAAGAGCGGCTTGTCGTAGCCGCGTTCGGCCTTCCATTTCTCGACGGCGTCCTGGCTGACACGCTGGCCGCCAATGGCCAGCCGCGCCATGTCGTCCGGCGTGTTCACCGCGAAGAACAGGATGAAGGTAAAGAGATTGACGCCGATCAGAATCAGCACGCCATACAACAGCCGGCGGATGACATAGCCGATCATGATTGATGCTCCTTGCGTTCGGGCGGCACAAACGCCGTCTGGCGTTCGCGCCGCTTGAGCGCCACGTACGAAGGCCAGATCGCCAGCGCCAGCAGCAGGATGAAGACGCCGACGGGCCACCAGATGGGCGAGTTCCATTCGTCGATCTTCTGCTGCCGCAGTGCCGGGTCGATCTTCATGTACTGCAGCGTGTTGCGCACCATCTGTGTGGGCTTGGCGTTGCCCACCCACTGCTGGTAGGCCCCGCCCGACATCGGGAAGTAGCCGAACATCCACGGCGCGTCGCGCTGGACGACGGCGATCATGTCGGCGATCAGCGCGGCCTTCTCGGGACCGTCATCCAGGAACTTCATCTGCTCGAACAGCTTGTCGAACTCGGCGCTGGCATAGTTGGCCGCGTTTTCGCCGCCGCCCTTGGCCTTGGCGTTGGGGCCATACAGCAGGAACAGGAAGTTTTCGGCGTCGGGGTAGTCGGCGTTCCAGCCCCACAGGAAAATCTGCGCGGCGCCGCGCAGCATCTTGTCCTGGAAACGGTTGTAGTCGGTAGCCCGCACGTCGAGCTGCACGCCGATCTTGGCAAGCTGACGCCGCATCCAGTCGGACTGCGGGTTGGACCCGCCGCCAGACATGGAATCGAAGTACAGCACCAGCGGCGCGCCCGTTTGCGCATTGCGGCCGTCCGGGTAGCCGGCCTCGGCCAGCAGCCGCTTGGCCACGTCGATGGACTTGCGCACGGGCTTGCCGTCGACCAGGTCATAGACCACGGGATTGATGCCTTCAGGCGGATCGCGGTAGCCCAGCACGCCGGGCGGCACCGGGCCATACGCCACGGACGCCTGGCTGTTCTCGAATACCGCCACGTATTCTTCCCAGTCGAAGGCGATGCTGATGGCCTGGCGCAGCTTGCGATTGCGTTCCTGCTGCTCGGGCGTGTCGCCCTTGCCCACCACCGGGTCCAGCCAATTGAAGCCCATGTACCAGTTGGCGGTTTCGACCGTGGTCGGCAGCTTGATGCCGTGTTCCTGATACTTGCGCGCCTTGTCCTGGCTGTCGCCGGCCGCCACCAGCATGGCCACGCCGTATTCGCCGCGCTCGATCTGCGGCACGTCGTAATAGCCCTGCATGAACTTGCCCGTCAGCGGAATGGCTTCCTTTTCGACGCTGAACTCGGCGCGGTCGATAAACGGCGTGGGCTTGCCGCAGTCGGCCAGCAGGCCGGCCGCCTTGTCGCCCGGCTCGCCTTCGCAGGGATAGGGTTCGCCGTGGTAATTGGGATTGCGGCCCAGCACATGACGGCGGTTCTGCAGCGATTCCACCAGCATGTACGGCCCTGTGCCCACCGGCCAGGTGTTCAGCGACAGGTCGTGCGTGGCCATGCCGGGCTGGTTGTAGAAACGGTCCGCTTCCCACGGGATGGGCGCGGTGAAAGTCATGGCGAGCCAGTACTTGAATTGCGGATACTTGCCGTCGACGCGGATCCGCAGCGTATGGGCATCCAGTGCCTCGACGCCCTTGAAGCCGTCGTCCTCGCGCAGGTCCAGCCAGGGCGACGCGCCGGCGCCCCCGGGCACGTCGCGCCGCAGGTCCTGATCGCGCTTGCGCAGCCGGTCGCCGTAGTCCTTCAGGCCCTGCACATGCTCGGCCATCAGCGAATAGATGGGCGACACCACCCGCGGGCTGGCCAGGCGCCGGAACGCATAGACGTAGTCGTCGGCGGTGAGCTCGCGGGTGCCCGTCAGCGGGAAATCGGGAATGTAGAACTTGTCGTCGAGTTCGCCGGGCGCCAGCGGAAAGTAGGCGTAACTGCCATCCTGCTTACGCGCAAAGGCCGGATGCGGCGCAAAGCGGATGCCCGGCCGGATCTTGATGTCGTAAATGCTTTGCGCGATCTGCTCGCCCGGCGCGTCCGCCGGCAGCGTGTTGCCGTCCTTGTCCAGATACACCGGCGGATCGATCGACGCGGCCGCGCGCGGAATCAGTTCGTAGGGCCGCTTCAGGTAGTGATACCCGTAAAGCGGCTCATAGATGTTGTAGGTATAGGGCGTCTCGTCGCCGGAATAAGAGCTGGCCGGGTCCAGGTATTTCGGGGATCGTTTGACGAAAGCGGAATACAGCGTGTTCTGGCTTTCGGCGCCGGATGGATACGGGCTGTTGATGGGGCTTTCTTGCGAGCAGCCCGCCAACGCCAGCGACAGCAGCATGGCCGACGCCCAGAGCCGCTTCAGTACACCCATGGAAACCGTCCCTTCGTTTCGTAGCGACAGAGAATAGCAAATGGGGGGCCGGGGAAGTACCCCGGCATGCCCTTAGAGGCGCCTTGCCCTCAGCCGCACTGGCGTTGCCGCCAGCAGTCGTAGCGCCATTTCCAGGGCTGCATGGGATCCGGGCGAGCCCACAGCCCGCGGCCGGCTGCCTTGGCCTGGCGCTGCAAGTCCGGCATGGCCTTGTCTCGCAGGTAATCGCCCTTGCGGGCCGTGTAGGCCCAGGCGTAGCCGGCCTCCACCTGCACGCGGTTGGCGGAGCGGCCATCGTCCAGAATCAGCGCGCAGACATCGCGGCCATATTGATCCTGCTCGTAGCACTGCGCGGTAAGCGTTTTGCCGGCCACCAGACCCGCCAGGTGCTTGCGCGCGGCCTCGGCGTCGGGCTGGCCGGGCTGATCCGTTCCATGGCCCTCTTCCGGCGCGTCGATGCTGTCCATCCGGATGCGCCGCTGCCCGTCCGGCGCCCGCAGCGTCACGGTATCGCCGTCCGCCACATTCACGATCGTGCCAGTCAGCGTGTAGCTCCCCGGCGGCACGCCACCCGCGGGCGCCACGGCCGACGGTTTGCCACCCGCCGGCGCCGAGGGCTTGCCGCCTGCCGTCGGCCCCGAGCGCTGCGGCGCCGAATCCTGCGGGGAAAGCCAGTTCACGATGGCACCCGCCGCCGCCAGAACCAGGGCAACGACAAGGGCGGTCAGCTTGCTACCGCCACGAAAGGGAGATTTGCCACGCACTGGCGGGACTCCAGAGGGAAAACGAAAGCGAGTTTGCCACAAGGAAGCTCGCCGCATTTGCCTGCGTGGAGGTGTCTGACACCCCAGGCACACCGCGGCAAACCCAAGGTCGTCTCACCAGGGCGTCAGACACCGGGGCAAGAACACCATCTCCCCAGCGCGCCAAACCGCAGGCCCCGCCCCTTACAACCAGCCCGACTTCCGAAACCGCCAATACAGCACCGAGCACACCGACACAATGACGCCCAGCGTGATCGGATAGCCCCACGGAGACTTGAGCTCCGGCATGAACTCGAAGTTCATGCCGTAGATGCCGGCGATCGCGGTGGGGACGGCCAGGATGGCGGCCCAGGACGCCAGTTTGCGGGTGGTGTCGTTCTGCGCCGCTTGCCCGATCATCAGGCTGGCTTCAAAGGCGAAGGCCAGCGACTCGCGCAGCGAATTGAAAAGCTCATCCACGCGCAACACGCGATCCGCCACTTCGCCGAAGTAAGGCCGCGCATGCTCGTCAACCGCGGACATCTCGACGCGCGCCAGCCGGCGGCAGATTTCCGCCAGCGGCGACACCACGGTATGAATACGCAGCAGGTCGCGGCGCTGCCGGTACAGCCTGCGGATGTCCGAGTCCTTGGCGCCGCGGATCAGCAGCTTCTGTTCGGCGCCTTCGACGACGCTTTCGATCTTGACGGCCGCCGCCACATACCGATCCACCAGCCAGTCCAGCAGCTCGGACGCCACATAATCGCTGCCGCGCTTGAGCAGGTCGGGCGAGGCTTCCAGGCGCTCTCGCAGCGGGCTGTGCCCGGCAGTGGCCCCGCGCCGCACCGTGACCAGGAAACCGTCGCCGATGAGAAATTGCGTCTCGCCGAAGATCGGACGCTCGGCTTCGACTTCCACCGTCGCGGCGACGATGAGAATCATGTTGCCGTAGTCGATGATCTTCGGCCGCCGGTGCGTCTCGACCATCTCTTCCTGATTCTTGTCGCACGCGCCCAGTTCCCGCGCCACCTTGGCCAGCGTGTCCGGATTGGGGTTGCGCAGCCCGATCCACAACATGCTCTGCCCCTGACGCTGGGCGACGTACTGGCCGGCCTCCTCGATGGGGACCTCGCGGTCCCGCCGTCCGTTCACGTAGGCGATCGATGCCACGACCTCGCCCTTGGGCGCATCGGCGGCTTGCACTTCAGTAGACATAGACATCCTCGGACAAATCGATCCCTGCCGCACAGCTTGTGTTTATCGGCCGATGATAGCCCAGCCCGCGGGCAGACCGCCCGATCAGAAGAGGCTGCGCACCCGCTTGGCCACATCGATGCGCGGCGCCTGCGGCTCGCGCGGCTCGGCCCGTCCGGGCGGCAGGTCCGGCAGCTTGGGCAGATGGTCGAAGAGCGGCAGCATGGCGTTGGTGATGAACCGCGTGCGCGAGCCGTAGACGTGGCGGTCGCCCATGCCCGTCTGCTGGTGCACGTAAAAGCGCTGCGGCACGACGAGCTGCAGCCGTTCCTTCGCACGCGTCATGGCCACGTATAGCAACCGGCGCTCTTCCTCGATCTCTTCGGCCGTGCCGGTGCTCATGTCGGACGGGATGCAGCCGTCCACCACATTCAGCACGTAGACCGCCTTCCATTCCTGCCCCTTCGCCGAATGGATCGTGGACAGGATCATGTAGTCCTCGTCGCGCAGCGGCGCGCCGGATTCGTCGCTGGTGGCGTCGGGCGGATCCAGCGTCAGCTCGGTCAGGAAGCGCTCGCGCGACGGATAGCCCGAAGCGATACGCACCAGCTGGTCCAGGTCGGTCTTGCGCACGCGCGCATCGTCGTACAGGCGTTCGAGCTGGCCGCTGTACCAGCGCAGCGCCAGATCCACGTCGGCCGGCCACTTCAGCGTGGGGTCGCACAGCGCGGCGTAGGTGTCGGCAAACGCGCCCCACTCTTCCTGGGCTGCCGCGCCCGGTTTGAACTCGCGCAGCGTACGCAGCGGCTCGGCGGACGCGGACATGGCGTCCATCAGCTTGCCCGCCGTGGCCGGGCCGATGCCAGGCATCAGTTGCGCGACGCGGAAACCCGCCATGCGGCCGCGCGGGTTCTCGGCCCAGCGCAGGATCGATAGCAGGTCCTTGACGTGCGCCGCTTCCAGAAAACGCAACCCGCCGAACTTGACGAAGGGGATGTTGCGGCGGGTCAGCTCCAGTTCCAGCGCGGCGCTGTGGCTAGCGGTGCGAAACAGCGCCGCCTGCGACTTGAGCGTCGCGCCGCCCTCGCGCTGCGCCAGCACCTGGTCGGCCACCCAGCGCGCCTGGCCGGCTTCGTCGCTGACCGTGACCAGTTCGGGCAACTGCGAGGACTTGCGGTCGGTCCACAGGTCCTTGGCATAGCGTTCGGAGGCCTGCGCGATCACGGCGTTGGAGGCGGTCAGGATGGGTTGCGAGGACCTGTAGTTGCGATCCAGCGTGATGACGCGCGCGGGCGCGGGAAACAGGTTGGGGAAGTCCAGGATGTTGCGCACCGTGGCCGCGCGGAACGAGTAAATGGACTGCGCGTCGTCGCCCACCACCGTGAGGCCGCGGCCGTCGGGTTTCATGGCAAGCAGAATGGCCGACTGCAGCCGGTTCGTGTCCTGGTATTCGTCCACCAGCACGTGATCGAAGCGCGCGCCCACGTCCGCCGCGATCTCCGCGTCCGACATCATTTCGGACCAGTAAAGCAGCAGATCGTCGTAGTCCAGCACCTGCTGGTCCTGCTTGGCCGCCACATACGCACGGAACAGGTTCTTGAGCTCGTCCTCCCATTGGGCACACCACGGGAACGACGTCTTGAGAACGTCACCCACCGGCGTCTGGCTGTTCACCACGCGCGAATAGATCGCCAGGCACGTTCCCTTCAGCGGAAACCGCGACTTGGTGGAGGACAGGCCCAGCTCGTGGCGCACCAAGCCCATCAGGTCCTCTGCGTCGCCGCGGTCGTGGATGGTGAAGGCTTCCGACAAGCCGATGCGCAGCGCGCAATCGCGCAAGAGGCGCGCGCCAATCGCATGAAAAGTGCCCGCCCACGGCAGCGACGGCGCCTGCTGCGACGAACGCAGGTTCATCACCCGCTGCAGCACCGACCCCACGCGCCGCTCCATTTCCAGCGCGGCGCGGCGCGAAAACGTCAGGAGCAGCATGCGCTGCGGGTCA
>CBHWAL010000036.1:0-15253 GCA_966111495.1 uncultured Achromobacter sp.
ACGCCGTGTCGGCGCATCGTCGACAGGGTGGTTGCAGGCCAGCCGGACCTCGCTGGCGGAGGCTGAGCGGATGCAGCGTCAGGTCAGCAAGATTGAGGCTCCATGGGGGCGGCCCGCGATGTCGCTGGATTGGCTTTCGGCCTGGAGCGACGTGGTGCCCAAAGATCGGCTTGGCAATCGTGCGGAGGACGGAAGATGATGCAGGATCGAACTGTGCCCACGCGGTGGGGCGTGTGGCGCCGCGCTGGTTTGCTCGCGGTCGGCGTAGGCCTTTGCGGAGTGTCGATGCTGTTGCCCCTGCGCGCGGGCGCCTCAGGGGGCGTTGCCCGTCTCGAGGGCCTGCAATTGCCCGCGGGTGCTGTGCGCGAGCGCATGGCGGACCAGATGTGGCTGCACGGGATGCCTGCGCAGGTGTGGGTGTTCGACGTGCCTCAAAGCCCGTCGGCCTTTGCGAAAACGCTGGCTGCGCAGCAGCCTGCATTGGCGGATCTGCACGTGCTGCCCGGACAAATCATCTTGTCCGGCCGCGTTGGCAATGACCATTGGGTGGCGCAAATGGAACGGGCTGGACCGGACCGCACCGTCGGCAGCCTGTCGGCGATCAGTGTGCGCGCGGCCCCTACTGCGCAGTTGCCCGGCTGGCTGCCGAAGGGAGCGCGCGTCCGATCGGACGTCGTTGTGATGGAATCGGGCGTCAAGGTTTCCGACCGCATCTGGCAGTACGCGGTGCCGCCGAAACAACTGGCTGAACTCCTCGATGCCGGCCTGCGGCGGGCTGGATGGATGCCGCACGATGACGGCGACGGCCAATGGTGGGCGCGTGAACGCGAGCGGATGAAGCTGTGGTTGGTTCCCGTGAACGGCGGCACCGGGCTGCGTGCTCTCGGGTGGGCGCCATGAAGCCCTGGATCATTCGCGGCGCCGCGCGGCTGCGCCGTACCGGTGTGTATGGGTTGGCAGTGCTGGCGGGGCTGGTGGCCGCCTGGGCTGTACAGGAGCATGTCCAGCAGCGTGTCCAGGCACTTGAGGCCGAGGCCCACACGCCGCTCGTGAGCCGTCTGGTGGCTGCCTACGACCTGCCTGCCGGCACGCTGCTCGAAGACGTGCACCTGGCCGTGCGTAAGATTCCTCAGCCGTGGGCGCCTGGCGCCAGCGTGGATCCCCTCGAGGTCGGCAGCGTGATCGGCGCCACGCTTCTCGCTGATGTCGCGCATGGTGAACCCCTGCTGAGAAGCTTCATGACCTTCGAAGCGCCGCAGCCCTCACTGGCAGCCCGGCTTCGGGCTGGCCAGCGCGCCCTTACGGTGGCCGCCACAGATCTGGGCGGGTTGGCGGACATGCTGAAGGGGGGCGATGCGATCGATATCTACGTCACCTTCAATCATCGCCAGCGGGAACTCACCGTGCCGGTGCTGCAGCGCATGCGCATCTTGACCGTCGGCGGCGAGGACAGCGCCGGCAACGTTACCTTGGCGGCTACGCCTGACGAAGCCATGCGATTCATCGCCGCACGGCAGGCCGGGGTGTTGACCGCGATGCTTCGTCATGGCGATGACGCAGCCTCGGTGGAGCCCGCCGCACAAAGCGACTTGGCGACGCTCATCGGATTGGACGCTGATCCCAAGCCAGCCCCGGGTGTCGCCATTCTTTATGGCGATCGCCTGGACGCGCAGGCAAGCTTTGACGAGGAGCGGCCATGACACGAATGAGAGCTCTTATGGCCATCGTGCTGTGCCTGGTTTGCCTGCCGGCATGGCCCGATACCCAGACGCTGGAACTGCAAGTCGGCGAGACGCGTGTGTTGCCGCATCCGGGCGTGAGACGAGTGGCTATCGGCAATAGCCAGGTGGTCAGCGCCGTGGCGGCGGAGGGACGCGAGGTCGTGGTGTTTGCGCGGGCGGAAGGCGTGTCGTCGGTGCATGTGTGGACAGGCCGTGATCGCCTTGTGGCCTACGAGTTGCGCGTGGTGGCGGCCGGCACGCCGCGCTTGCGCGACGAGGTCCGGAGCCTGCTCACCCGCATTCCGGGCGCGCGAAGCTCGAGCGTGGGCGGCCGCATTCTGATCGAAGGCGATGACCTGTCCGATGACGACCGCTCGCGCATTGCGGCGCTGGCGGACCGGTATCCGGAAGTCGTGGATTTCACGGGTCAGGTCGGGTGGGACCGCATGGTGCTGCTGGACGTGCAAGTGGTCGAAATTCCCACGTCGCGGTTGCAGGAGTTCGGCGTGCGCTGGGATGGCATGACACAAGGCGGCGTCAATGCAGGCTTGGCCTGGGACGGCGGATCCCGGGGCCGCATGACTCGCCCTGGCGAGCAGATCATCGAAACAGCGGTGCCCGTCTCGTCGGCCGCGGGCTACTTCGGCGTCAATGCCTTGCTGTCGGCACGGATCGCCGCGCTGGCGCAAACAGGCGAAGCGGTCATGCTGGCGCAACCGCAGCTTCTTGCACGAAGCGGCGCCAGCGCCACTTTTCTCGCGGGCGGCGAAGTTCCCTACGCCTCGACCGACTCGCGCGGCAACCCCACCACGCTGTTCAAGCCCTATGGCGTTTCGTTAAACATCACCCCACGGATAGACCGCAACGGCGTCATCCGGTCGCTGATAGAAGTGGAGGCCAGTTCAGTCGACACCTCGCTGAGCCTTCCCGGCGGTCCGGCGCTGCGGACACGCCGCGCATCGACCGAGTTCAATGTGCGCTCCGGCAACACGCTTGTCATTGGCGGATTTCTCTCGCGCGAGCAGGGCACCGACGTCAGCGGCCTGCCGGGTTTGCAGAGCATTCCCATCCTGGGCGCGTTGTTTTCATCCAGGCGCTATCAACGCCGCGAGACCGAACTGGCGATCTTCGTAACGCCAAAGATCGTGTCGCAGGGCGAGCCCACCGTGGCGGATCGCGTTCGGCGCGGTCGCGAGATACTGAACGCGACGTTTCCGGAACCTCCGCAACTGGGAACGGCAGTGCCTTCCGATGCTGCAGGTTGGGATCCGTACGCTGGCGCCGGCTCGCAATGGGTCACACGTCCGGAGGATGCCATTTCGACCTTGCCGGAGGACAGTAATGCTCAACATTGAACTGACCTTCGAGGACGCCGTGGAGCAGCAGCACAAGCTTCCCGCGCCGGTGCTGATTGGACGAGGCGCCGATTGCGGGTTGCGGATTCCCACCTGGAGGATCGGCCGCCATCATGCCCGGCTGGTGTGCGAAGCAGACATCCTCGTTTTGGAAGATATGGGCACGCTGGCGGGCACGATGGTCAACGGTGTGAGGGTCGTGCGGCACGCGCCGGTGCTGCCTCACGACGAGATTCTCATCGGGCCTTGCAGGCTACGCGTGTCGAGGCCGAAACCAGAGGCGGCTAACCGCGTCGATGCTACGGATCCCGCGCCGCAGGGGCCTGCGCAACCCGGACAACCTCCAACGGGCGATGACGTTTGCGTTCACGCGGCGGTAGGGTCGCCATCCGCCCCACATCGGTTGCTCGACCGCCGCCGCCTGCATGCGGCCCTGCTGAGCGCGCTGGACCTGCGCCGACGCGATGTGGCCGGGATGAGCGATGGCATGCTTCGCGCCGAAGCCGAGCGCCTTCTGATGCAGATCGTGGCCACGGACGCCGAACTTCCGTCGCAGGCTGACAAGGTGGCGCTCTGCCGGGAGGTGCTGGATGAAGCGGTGGGTCTCGGGCCGCTGGAGCCGTTGCTCGCGGCGCCGGACATCACGGAAATCATGGTCAACCGCTATGACGAGATCTACGTCGAGCGTGCGGGCCGCCTGTGGCGTGAACAGGCCGCGTTCACCAGCGAGCAGTCGGTGCGCTGGGTAATCGAACGCATCGTCACCCCCTTGGGCCGCCGCATCGACGAAAGCTCGCCGATGGTGGATGCACGTCTGCCCGACGGCTCGCGGGTGCACGCCATCATTCCCCCCGTGGCGATGAAGGGCGCCAGCCTGACCATCCGGAAGTTTCCGCAGCGGCGGCCGCAGATGCCCGACCTGATTGCGTTGGGCGCCCTGAGCGACCCGATGGCGCGGTTTCTGGCCCTATGCGTCAGGATGCGCAAGAACCTGGTCGTTTCGGGCGGTACCGGCTCTGGCAAGACGACGCTGCTGAACATCCTGTCCAACGAGATTCCCGACGGCGAGCGCGTGGTCACGATTGAAGACGCGGCAGAGCTGCGGCTGAACCATGCACATTTGGTCGCGCTTGAGGCCCGGCCGGCAAACCAGGAAGGCAGAGGTCGAATCGACATCCGGGAACTCGTGCGTAATGCGCTGCGCATGCGGCCCGACCGCATCGTTGTGGGCGAATGCCGGGGCGCCGAGGCGTTCGACATGCTGACGGCCATGAATACGGGCCATGAAGGCTCTCTGACCACGCTGCACGCCAATTCTCCGCGGGATGCGTTGGCCCGGCTGGAATCCATGATTCTCATGGCAGGGTTGGACCTGCCGCTACCGGCGGTCCGCGAACACATTGCAGCCAGTGTGGATGTGGTCGTGCAGCAGGCGAGGCTCTCGGACGGACGCCGCGTCGTCACGTCGATCGTTGAAGTGGCAGGCATGGAGAGCGGCCGCATTCAGCTGCAGGCGTTGTTTGGCTTTGACCGAACGCGGGGATTCCGCGGATGCGGCGCGCAGCCAGGATTCGCGCAGGAATGGGCGGATAGGGGCGTGAATCTGGATGCCGCGTGGTTTTCAGACTTGGCGGGGCAGCCGCCGGAATTCGCTTCTTATGCGCAGGGCTTGCCATGATCTGGATTGCGGCAGCAGCCGCCATGGTGTGCGCGGGATTGCTGGCGTGGCGCGCGCAGAATTGGTTTGCGCCCGCGCTTCGGCGCTACCGCGAGGTCTATACGCAGGACGCGGGCGTGCGGCTGAGCGAGGTGTTCCTGTTCATCGACCCGCGCCAATTGTGGGCGGGCGCTGTCGGCTGCGGATTGGCGGCTGCGGTCGCTGCGTTCGCGGCCACCGGTAGCGCGCTGATGGCGGCCTTGTTCGCCCTTCCGGCCTCGCGCGTGCCGCGGATGGTTGTAGAAGGATTGCGGCGCCGGCGTGCGCGGCGCTTTGAAGCGCAATTGCCCATGGCGCTGTTGATGCTGGCATCGGCGTTGCGGGCAGGCGTGGCCATGACGACGGGTTTGCGCCATGTCGTGGACCAGAGCAACGCGCCGCTCGCTCAGGAGTTCGGTCTGATGCTGCGCGAACAGCGTCTGGGCGTGCCGTGGGACGTTGCGCTCGACAACCTGCAGGTCAGGATGCCGGCCGATTCGACCTCGCTGGTGGTGGCGGCAATGCGCATCGCGGCCAAGACCGGCGGCAATCTGGCAGAAGCCCTGGAAAGCATCGCGCAGACGTTGCGGGGCCGCCTTCAGTTGCAGGCGAAGCTGCTGGCGCTGACGTCGCAGGGACGGCTGCAGGCGTGGATCGTGGGGGCGTTGCCCTTGCTGCTGTTGGCGGTGCTTGACCGTCTGGAGCCGGAAATCATGGGGCTGTTGTGGCACACGCCAATGGGATGGGGCGTGCTGGCCATCGTGGCGGTGCTGGAGTCGGCCGGCGTGCTGCTGATCCGGCGAATCATGCGGATCGATATCTGAAAGGAGGTCGGGATGTGGCTTTACCTGAGCATGATCGCGACGGCGGCCGGGACTGCCCGGCTTGCCTGGGTGCTGTTGAGTCCGCTGTTGAGGGAGGAACCAGAACCGGCCCATGCCATGCCGTGGTGGTGGCGCGTCGCATGGCCCTGGATCGCAGCGGTGGCGCCGTTGGCGGGCCCGCTGTGCGCTTGGCGGTGGCGGCTTCGGCTGGACCGGGCCATAGAACGGGCGGCGTTGCCACGGGCAGTGGGGTATGCGCACATCGCGGCGTTGTGCGGTAGCGCGGCCATTGCTGCCGGCAGCATGGCCGCCGTGGGGGCGCTTGCGCTCGTGCCGCCCGGCTCTGTGGCGTGGCTGCCCTGGGCGCTGGGGACGGCGACAGCCGCCGCCATGGCGCCGGCCTTGTGGTTAAAGGGCCTGGGCACGCAGCGATGCCGTGCCATCGAGCGGGATCTGCCTTTCGTGTTCGACATGATGACGCTGTGCGTCGAAGCCGGACTGAGCGTCCAGGGCGCGCTGCAATTGGCGGCGCAGAGCGGGCCGCCGGGCGTGCTGCGCGACGCCTTGGCCGACGCGCTGGCCGAGATGCGGGCGGGGGCGTCCAGAACCGCGGCGATCAAGACACTGGCCGAGCGCAGCAACAGCGCGCTGGCGCGTAATTGGGCGGCCGCCCTGGCGCAGGCTGAGGCACTCGGAGCCAGTCTGGGGCCGGTCTTGCGCGCGCAGGCGGCGCAGTGCCGCAGTGATCGCCACACGCGGGCCGAGCAGCTGGCGATGCAGGCGCCGGTGAAGATGCTGCTGCCTTTGATCGGCTGCATCTTTCCGTGCACGTTCATCGTGCTGGCGTTTCCCATTGCGGTCCAACTGCTGCAGAGCGTGCAATGAGCCGTCCCAAGCCATCGCGTGAAGAGCGCCTGCGATTGCTGACGGTGAAGTGCTGGCGGGGGCGGATGCGTGGGTTGCTGGGGCGGGCACCGCCGGGGCCGCGGGCAGGGATGCTGCTGACTCCCTGCGCCGCGGTGCATACCTTCGGCATGCGTTACGCCATCGACGTGGCGTTCATTGGCCAGGACGGCCGGGTGGTGGGACTGCGTTCGGCGCTTGCGCCGTGGCGTGTGGCGTTATGCCTGCGCGCCGTCGCCGTTGTCGAGATGCGTGCTGGCGCTATGGATGCCGAACACGGAGGTATAGGCCGGATAGAAGCTGCAGTACAGAACGCCGCCCGCCGCAATGTTGAACGGGATCTGCAGCGTGCTGGCAAACTGAGGCGACAATCCGACGGCAACGAGCAGCCCGGCGCACAGGTCGATGAACAGGAAAACCATGATCCAGCAGATGCCGTACACCAGGAACGGCAGTTTGTTGCGCCAGCAGGCGATGCCGGAGAAGAACAGGGCCTGAGTCAGGCGCAGACCGTGCCAAGCGACCAGCACGGGCGCGTGCCAGAACAGCGCCGCGATCACCACGTAGCAGATCGCAAACAGCATCAGCGGCATGGCCATGGCTGACAGAATCGGCTCCATGCTTTTTTCGACCGAGGCGATGCGCATGCCTTCCATCATCGCGTCGGAAAAGGGCAGGAAGATGGCCAGGCCCATCAGCAGGCAAGTGCCCGCATATAGCACGCCCATGAGGAACAGCTTGCGGAATACGCCCGGCTGCTTGAGGGGCTTGCCCCACATGGACGGCAGCATGACGCGGTCGGCCTCTACGTGCTTGCACGCGGACAGCGTCATCAGGGTGATGATGGGCATCAGGGCCACGACCAGCATCGGGCCGATGGGCGGCGTGGCGGAAGCGAAGACGACGAGCAGGCTGATGGCCATGGCCCAGGTGAACATGGCCAGGGGTTGCTTGCGGAACAGACGGAATCCGTCGCGGACCCAAAGCCAGCCGGACGTCGCGGGTAGAAAAGCTGCTTGCATGGCTCTCTAGAGGGGAGATCTCTCAAATAGGGGGTGCTATTCCCATTATGGGGGGCGTAGCGGTTACGGCAAGACGGGCAGTTCCGAGCGGTGGCGCGCTTGCAACACTCTCTCGAAGTGGCGCGGGTCGTGCGGCTTGAGCGTTTGCGCCGGGCGGGGCAGGAAGAAGTCATACAACCGGGACAGCCAGAAACGCAGGGCAGCCGCTCGCAGCATCTGGGGCCAGACTTCGCGCTCGGCGTCGGTGAACGGGCGCACTGCGGCGTAGGCGGCCAGCCAGGATTGCACCAGCTCGGGGATGAATTCGCCGGTGTCGCGCTCGATGCACCAGTCGTTGACGCTGACAGCCACATCGAACAGCCAGGTGTCGCAGCCCGCGAAATAGAAGTCGATGATGCCGCCCATGAGCGGATCCTCGAACGTGCCTGCGAACAGGACGTTGTCCCGGAACAGGTCGCAGTGGGCGGGGCCAGACTGCAAGGCCTGCCATGCGGGCGTCTTGGTGGCGGCCTGCTGCGCGGCCAGCTCGGACGTCAGCAGTTCGGCCTGGGCCGGGCTAAGAAAGGGCATGACCTTGGGCGCGGTCTCGAGCCACCACGAAAGTCCGCGCAGGTTGGGCTGGTGGATCGGAAAGTCTTGCGCCGCGACGTGCGCGCGGGCGAGGGTGGCGCCGGCGAGCGCGCAGTGGGCGGGGCCGGGGGCCGGCTCGTAGCCGCCGGGCAGGCGCGAAACGATGGCGCACGGCTTGCCGTGCAGCGTGGTCAAGCGGGTGCCGTCGCGCAGCGTCTGAGGCTGCGGCACCGGGATACCGCGTTCGGCCAGGTGATACATCAGCTCAATGTAAAAGGGCAATTGGGCCTGCGTCAGCACCTCGAACAGCGTCAGGACATATTCGCCGCGCGTCGTGTACAGAAAATAGTTGGTGTTTTCGATACCCGCCGTAATACCTCGAAGCGAGACGAACTCGCCCAGATCGAAATGCGCCAGCAGGGCGCGCGCGTCGTCATCGGATACGGGGGTGAATACGGCCATGGATCTTCGGTATGAGGGTTGAACGGACGCGCCGCACGGACGTGCAGGGTCGCGGCGCCGCAATTTTAGACCACATGGCGGGCGGCCTCGGGCCGGGGTTCCTGGTGATGCGCCGAGCCCGGCGGGCACAATGTCGCCAAGCACCGTAAAATACCGCATCCCCTTGTTTTGTAGAGTGATTCTTGGACTCCCCCGACTGGCGGCTTTGCGTCGCCCCGATGATCGACGTCACTGACCGCCATTGCCGGTACTTTCACCGGCTGCTGGCGCCGCGCGCCCGCCTGTATACCGAAATGATTACCACCGGTGCGCTGCTGCACGGCAACGTGGCCCGCCACCTGGACTTTGACGAGGCCGAGCATCCCGTCGCCTTGCAACTGGGCGGCAGTGAGCCCGACGCGCTGGCGCACGCCGCCAAGCTGGGCAAGCAATGGGGCTATGACGAAATCAACCTGAATTGCGGATGCCCGTCCGAACGGGTGCAGAAGGGCGCCTTTGGCGCCTGCCTGATGGCCGAACCGGCGCTGGTGGCCGATTGCATGAAGGCCATGCAGGACGCCGTGGACATTCCCGTCACGGTCAAGCACCGCCTGGGGCTGGACTACAACGAATCGTATGAATTCGTGCGCGACTTCGTGGGCAAGGTCTACGACACCGGCTGCCGCGTATTCATCGCGCATGCGCGCAATGCCGTGCTCAAGGGCTTGTCGCCCAAGGACAATCGCGAAGTCCCCCCGCTGCGCTATGACGTTGTTGCGCAGTTGAAGCGCGATTTTCCGGATTGCACCTTTGTGCTCAATGGCGGACTGGCCGACGCCGGACAGTCGGTGCAGGCGGCCGAGGCCTTTGATGGGGTGATGCTCGGGCGCGCCGCCTGGCATACGCCGCGCGTGCTGTCTGAGGTGTCAATGCAGTTGTGGCCGTCCGTGCGGCTGCCCAGCGACGCGCAGGTCGTGGACGCCATGACGGAATACGCCGCGCGGCAGGTTGCCAAGGGCGTGCCGCTGCGGGTGATGACGCGGCCGATGCTGGGGCTGGTGAACGGCCAGTCGGGTGCGCGCCGCTGGCGCCGGATGCTGTCGGATCCGGCTTTGCTGGCCGCGAACAACCCGGAGTTGATCTATGACGCGTGGCGTAGCCAGCGTCATGCGCCGGGCGCGCGAGACGCCACGCGCGAGGCCGCGCCCGCCGGGATGTGAATCCGCAGCCGGCGCTGCAATGGCGCCGGCTGGTTCGGGTTCAGGACTGAGCCGGTTCCGCGCTTTCGGCGGGCCAATCGCGAATATAGGCCTTCAGCATGTTGTTTTCGAACTGCTGGGCCGCGACGATGGCCTGTGCCATGTCATAGAACGAAATGACGCCCATCAGCGTGGGGCCGTCCATGACGGGAATGTAGCGGGCGTGCTTTTCCAGCATCAGGCGCTGGACTTCGTCGGCGCTGGTGTTGGGCGAAACGCTGACGGGCGCGTCGTCCATGATGGAGCGGATGGTCGTATCGCCCGCGCCGCCATGCGCGTGCATGTGGCGGATGATTTCGCGGAACGTAAGCATGCCGGTCAGGGTGCCGAATTCCATGATGACCAGCGAGCCTATGTCTTGTTCGCTCATGGTTTGCACGGCCTGGGCCACGGGCATGTCCGGCGACGCCGTATAGAGCGTATCGCCCTTGACGCGCAAAATCTCACTGACCTTCAACATCGGTATCTCCTGGGGGCGGACTGCGCCCTATGCTTTGCTATTTCTTGTTCGCTTCCAGTTGCAGCACTGGGGCGACTCCATTTCCGGTATTTTGCGCTTCTCCGCAGAGTTCTTCCAGCGTTGGCGTGGTTTGCGGCGAATTTACGGACGATACGATGCGCAGGATGTCGGGGTCGTTGCGTACGCGAGATTGGCTTCGATCCAGCAGGAAGCGATCCACGACAGCCGCCAGCGAGGTCTCGCGCGCGTCGCACGTCAGCATCCAGTTGTCGTCGGGACTGCGGGTGGCCAGTCCCATCGTGCTCAGTGTTTCCAGGACTTCGTTGAGTTCGTCCTGATGCAGCCGCAGCTGCGAGGCCAGCGTGTTGGCGGCCACGCCGCCGGGCGTCGACAACTGCGCGCGGCGCAGCGCGCGCAGGGCGTCCAGCGCATCGACGAACGAGGCGCCCGGATAACGGTTGATGTGCCAGCGTCCCAGCCGGATCAGCGGCGCACTGGAGGCGAGCGTTGCGCCCAGCAGCACGGCCAGCCAGGATAGGTAGATCCACAAGAGGAAGATGGGCAGGGTGGCAAAAGCGCCGTAGATGACCGTATACGTAGGAAACCGCGTCAGGTAGAAGGCGAACGCGGACTTCATGATTTCCAGCACGATGGCCGTGACGCAGCCCCCGACCAACGCGTCGCGCCACAGCACATCGCGGTTGGGCACGACAACGAACAGCGCGGCAAAGCCCAGGCCGGTCAGCACCAGCGGGATGAACGAGACGATGACACTGATGACTTCGGGCACGTCCTTGATGAGGCCCAACGACTCGCGGGCCACGAACGAAGTCGCCCACAGGCTGGCGCCCGCCAGAACGGGGCCAAGCGTGATGATGGCCCAGTACACCAGCGCACGTTGCGGCAAGGGGCGCTGGCGTGAGACGCGCCAGATGTCGTTGAAGGCCTGGTCGATCGTCATGATCAGCAGCAGCGACGTGACCAGCAGGAACGCCCCGCCAATCGCGGTCAGTCGCGAAGCCTGGTGGGCGAACTGGTTCAGGTAGTCCATGATGTTGTCCGAGACGGACGGCGGCATCAGGCTGGTGGTGAGGAAGTCCTCGAGGGCGACCCGGAATTCCTGGAACACGGGAAAGGCCGTGAACAGCGACAGCACCACCGCAAGCATGGGGACGATCGCCAGAACGGTCGTGAAGGTGAGGCTGGAGGCGACCTGCAGCAGCTTCTCTTCGTTGGCGCGTTGGACGACGAAACGAAATACGCGTCCGGTCCTCGCGACCCGGGAAATGCGCGAGGTTGGTCGTTCTTTGACCGCCGGCGTAGCGGCGGCGGGCTCGGCGGGGCGATTCATCAGGCGATAATAGCAGCATGAATCCCGAACTCAACCCCCGCTTGCGCCTCGTGGCCTCGGTTTCATTGTTTGCCCTGATCGTGCTGTGCGTCGCCTGGGAAACCGTGGTGGCGCCCGTGCGGCCGGGCGGGTCCTGGATGCTGCTGAAAGCCTTGCCGCTGGCGTTTCCGCTGCGCGGCATCGTGCGCGGCAATCTCTACACTTACCAGTGGGCGGCGATGCTGTCGCTGCTGTATCTGATGGAAGGCGTGGTGCGCGCCATGTCGGATCCGGCGCCGCTGTCCGTCTTGATGGCGTGGGGCGAGATCATCTTGTCCACCACCTTTTTCCTCAGCGCCATCTTCTATGTGCGGCCCGCCAAGCGCGCTGCCCGGAGTCAACGCGCATGAATGCCCTGTCCCTGTCCGAACTGCAAGCCGTCAATTCCTTTGCGGCCCTGCCCGAGGTTTTCTACACCCGGCTGTCGCCGCGTGGGCTGAACAATCCGCGCCTGCTGCATGCCAACGAGCAGGCGGCCGCCCTGATCGGCCTGGATCCGTCGGTTTTGACCACTCCCGAATTCCTGCAGGTATTTTCCGGCGGCCAGCCTTTGCCGGGCGGCGATACGCTTGCGGCAGTCTATAGCGGCCACCAGTTCGGAGTGTGGGCGGGGCAGCTTGGCGATGGACGGGCGCATCTCCTGGGTGAAGTTCAAGGGCCTGCGGGCGCCTGGGAGCTGCAGCTCAAGGGCTCCGGCATGACGCCGTATTCACGGATGGGCGACGGGCGGGCCGTGTTGCGGTCGTCCGTGCGCGAATACCTGGCCAGCGAGGCCATGTTCGGGCTGGGCGTGCCCACCACGCGTGCCCTGGCGCTGGTTGTCTCCGATGACCCGGTCATGCGCGAGACCGTCGAGACGGCGGCGATCGTGACCCGGATGTCGCCCAGTTTTGTCAGATTCGGCTCGTTTGAACATTGGTCGTCGCGGCGCCAGCCCGACCTGCTGAAAACGCTGGCCGATTATGTGATCGACCGGTACTACCCCGAATGCCGCGACGTGCAGACGGGGGAATCGGCGTCCGATACCGCCCCGTACGTGAATCTGCTGCGGGAAGTCACGCGGCGCACGGCGTTGCTGATGGCGGACTGGCAGGCCGTCGGGTTTTGCCACGGCGTCATGAATACCGACAATATGTCGATCCTGGGGCTGACGCTGGATTACGGTCCTTATGGTTTCATGGACGGATTTCGGCTGGGCCATATTTGCAACCATTCGGATGCCGAGGGACGCTACTCCTGGAATCGGCAGCCTTCCGTGGCGCTGTGGAATCTGTATCGGCTGGGCGGCAGTCTGCACATGCTGGTGCAGGACGCCGACGCGCTGCGCGCGGTGCTGGACGAATTCGAAGCCATTTTCACGCGCGCGTTCCATGACAAGATGGGCGCCAAGATGGGATTGGCGGCGTGGCGGCCGGAAGATGAGGCGCTGCTGGACGATCTGCTTAAACTGATGGACGCCAATCAGGCGGACTTTACGCTGTCCTGGCGGCGGCTGGCCGATGCCACGCAAGGGCAGCGCAGCGGTTTTGAAGATTTGTTTATTGACCGGCCCGCCGCCGGCGCCTGGCTTGACCGCCTGCTGGCTCGCCATGCACAGGACGGAAGGCCCGCCGCGGAAACGGCGGCCGCCATGAATGGGGTGAATCCGTTATACGTTTTGCGCAACCACCTGGCGGAAGAGGCGATTCGCGCGGCCAAAGCTGGCGACGCCAGCGAAATTGAAACGCTCATGAAACTGCTGCGCAATCCCTTCGTCGCGCAAGACGGTTTTGAACGCTATGCCGGCTTGCCGCCCGATTGGGCGGGCGGAATTGAAGTGAGTTGCTCGTCCTGAGGATGATTTTGCGATATCTTCGGCGGCATTAATCATGCGTTATTGCCGGGATTAAGGAAAATCCTTGGCAAAAATGTGAAATATCGCCGTTTTTTTCGCTGCAATCATTCGTTTCTATTGTAAAAGTCGTAAGATTGCCGGCTCCGGGGCATTTTTGTTGTGTGGGCGCTCCAGGGGTTTGTCGACAATTTCAATGTAAAGCACTCTGAATATGCCTGGTGCAGATGGTTTGCTATGTATAGGTCTGCTTGAGGACGATGCCGACTTCCGCGAGGAATTGGCGTTGGGCTTGGGCGGCTACGGCTTTCGCGTGGCGTTCGCCTGTGACAATGCAGTGGCGTTTTACCGCCGCCTGCAGGAACAGCCGTGCGACATCGTCATTCTCGACGCCCATCTTCCCGGCGAAGACGGCTTTTCCGTCGCGACCCGCCTGCGCGCCCTGAGCCCGGTGGGCATCGTCATGCTGACGGGCCGCAGCGCCCTGGAAGACCGCGTCCGCGGGTTGGAAGGCGGGGCCGACGTCTACATGACCAAGCCGGTGGATCTGCTGGAGCTCAGCTCGGTCATCCGCAGCCTGGCGCGCCGCATGCGGCTGGCCAAGGCGCCGCGCCCGGCCGACGCCGAGACGCGCGCCTCGGCGGATACGAACTGGTCGCTGCAGGACGGCGGCTGGATACTGGTGGCGCCCGATGGCGCATCGCTGCACCTGAGCGCGCAGGAACGGACGTTCCTCGTTGCGCTGATGGATGCCGCAGGCAGCGCCGTCAGCCGCCAGGCATTGGCCGAACTCTTCCTGCCTGACAGCCCGGGCGGGTTTGAATTGCGGCGCATCGACGTGCTGGTGAGCCGTCTGCGCGCCAAGGCCCAAAGCGCCGGTCTCAAGCTGCCGGTGTTGTCGGTACGCGGCCAGGGTTACGTGTTCGCGGCTTAGGTCACCTCCGGGCCTAAGCGACCTCAGCGCCTAAGCCGACGGCGCGCTGGCGGGCAAGGTGATGACAAAGCGCGTGCCCACGCCCACCTTGCTTTGCATCGTCAGCGATCCGCCCTGGCTCTGGCAGATGCGCCGGGCCAGGTACAGCCCGATCCCCATGCCCTGAGTTTCGCGGTGCGCGGACCGCCGAAAGCGCGGTTCGAAGATCCGGGCCTGTTCCTCTTCTCCGATACCGGGTCCGCGGTCCACCACGGCGGCCCACGTCATGGCGGTGTCGCCCACCCGCGTGTGACCCGTCTCGATCCGCACCGGCTCGTTGGCGGGCGAATACTTGATGGCGTTGTGGATCAGGTTGCGCACCACGACGCTGGTGAGCGGGCGATCGCAGAACACCGGCTGCGGCGCCTGCGCTTCCAACACCAGGGCATGGGCGGTATCCGGGCGCATGGCGTTCACCACGTCGCGCGCCAGTTCGGCCATGTCGGTCTGTTCACCGCGCGGGCTCCAGGCGTGTTCTTCGAGGCGATCCTGGTTCAACAACTGATCCATCAATTCGGTCATGCGTGCGACCGACCGGTGAATGCGTGCCAGCCGCGTGTCCACGGTTTCGCCGCTGTCCGAGAGAATCATGTCCAGGGATTGCGCCGCGGCGCTGATGGTGGCCAGCGGCGCGCGCAGCTCGTGCGAAATCAGCGCGTTCATCTGCCGCTGCGTGTCCAGCGCGCCGGCAAGTTCGGCCAGGCGCAATTCGCCTTGCGCCAGATGTTCGGCGTCGGAGCTGGCGTTCTTGTTGCGCGCCGGCGCGGCACTGCGGCTCTGCAAGAACGAAGCAATGACCAGCAGGACG
>CBHWAL010000037.1:0-15251 GCA_966111495.1 uncultured Achromobacter sp.
GCCAGCGAGCTTCATCTAGGGTTGCGGGGTCATTGGCCAGTCAGCAACCCAAAATCCCGGAACACGGCGTGCACGATCTGGAGGCGCGCCGCGGAATCCTGGCTCTTCCTGATGTCGATGTTCAGCGCGTAAAAGAAAACGCTGCCCTGCCGCTCCAGGTAACCCACCAGCCAGCCCGTCTGTGGCGCTCCCGGTTCACCCAGCCCAGCCCATCCGGTCTTGCCGCTCAACCGGTACTCAGGCGTTTCCTCAAGCACCAGCATTTCCTTTGCGGCTTTCACCGTTTGGTCTGACAGGCCAAATTGATTGACATAGAACCGGCGAAGAAAGTCCACCTGTTCGTTCGCGGAAATCCTGAGTCCGCCGGTCAGCCAGAATTGATCGATCCCGCCCGATATATCCCGGTTCCCGTAGTCGAAGCGGTCGACATACGCCTGCATGCGATCGGCGCCAACGCGTCGGGCGATCTCCTGGTAATACCAGACCGTGGAGTTCTTCAGCGCAGATTCGAGCGTGTGGTCTTGCGCCCAGGCTTGCGGCCACCACGGCTGGCGTGGCGTTCGCTTGCTATCCCACTCAAGCTTGAAGTCCTTGCTGGCGGCGACGCCCGTTTCCAGAGCGATAAGTGAATTGGGAATCTTGTAGGTGGATGCCGGCAAGTATCGGTGCGCGGCGCGCACCTCATCGTGGCGCCGATACTCTCCGGTCTGTCCATCAAGCAGAACGAAGGTTCCCTCCACCTGCGCTTCCCGGAATCTGGCAGCGATATCGGCCTGGGGCAGTTCGGCGTGCGCGCCTGCCGCTCCCAGCAGTGTCATGAGCGGCAAGGTAGTGTTTGCAAAAAAGCGAAATAGCGACTTCATGTCGTCTCCGTAATGTGGTGTGGCTTTCAAGCCGGCCGCAAGAGTAGAGCTGCGCCCTGCGAACGCCAATCAGGGTCGCGTAACCGCTGTAACATCGCCCGATGACATCCAGACTCCACATCAACCTGGACCGTCCCTTACTCGTGGACGGCCTGCCTGCGCGGTTTCAATCTGTGTGGCTTTTGCTGCGAGTCTGGTATGCGCAAAAGCAGGGCGAAGTGACCGTTCCGGCATCGGCCGTGCAGGCCCGCTATCCCGGTAACGCCAACCTTCGCATGCTTGTATCCCGGGCCTTCCGCGACTTCGCCACGTGGGGCATTGAAGTGGGATGGGGGGAGTCCATAGGCGTGCCCGCCGCACTTCTCGACCCGTCGCGCCGCAGCCAGGGACCGTTCTGGATCACGCCGGCTCAAGCAGACCGATTACTGCTTCGACTGAAGGACAGGCCCGCGGATCGAGGCCTCGTGGCAAGCTTTCTCGGCCTGACCGAGCCCGCGGCCGCACGGGCAGATCCGCTTCGTTACTTAACGCAGGACGGCGCATACTGGAATCACCTGACCCAGGCGATGCGACTGTCCCTGGACGGCATGGCAATGACCGATCGCGCGAGCGGAGCCGCCAGCTTCCGGGCAGCCGAGCGGTCGGCAATGGACGACTTCCAAAGGGCGCTCGCCATACTCAAGGAAAGTTTGGCCTGGCGCCGCCATGGCAACGTAAAGCGCAGCGAGGAAGCGCTGACAAGCCTGGCGAAGATCCTTCGGTCTCCCGCTGTCGGCACGGCGATGCCGACCTTATCGGCAATGGCCGCGGTCGCCCGGGCCTGGAACCACTATGCGCGAAGCAATGTCAGGCAAGCGCATGCGGTGCTGGATCGTCTGGTGTCAGATGCGCATCTCGGACCGGTGATCCGCTATAACCCGCGCGTGCGCTTCGAATACTTGAATCTGCGTGCGCTGCTGCACAAGGATCGCGCACTCGACGGAAAAGTTGCCGACAAATATCTGCGAATGAGCGACGCCGAGAAGGCCGTTGCTTCCCTGTCGGACGCCCTCCAGGCGGCCTATGAGGCCGACTCGGTCGAAGCCGCGCAGGACGTGGCCGCAAATATCGGATGGACGTTGTGGCTCTGTTGGCAGCAACGGCTGCTGGCGGCCTTCAACGACGAGGACGCACGCACGATGCAGCGGCTGTCGTTGCGCTGGATCGGATTATCCGAATGGATTTGCGACCGCTTTGGCGTCGGCGGCAGCTCAGCATGGAACACCGTGTTCGTCCTGCGCATCGCGCGGGGCGCCTGTGAGGACAAAAGCGGCGACTTGAAACGATTTCAAGCGCAGTCGCCCCTACCTGTTGGTGAACTGTTGGAGGCCACCAAACCCTTCCATGCTGCGTTTTCTCGTGCCAAGGGTTACGAAGACTGGCCGGCCGTTGCCGCGTTCACCCTGGAGGAGCACGACGCGGGCCGGATCGTCTACGGATCCCTGCAATTGGCCAACCTGCTCCTCGAATTCGCCTGGTTCAGTGCCTATAAGAACGGCTTGAATCGCGAGGCATTCGCTGCGGTGGAGCGGCTTGCGTTAATCGTGCGCGACTTGCCCTGGGGACAGCGGCGCTTTTTCAGGGAAACCCTAAAGACGCTTCCTTCAGCGCTGCAGATGGCGATGAAGGAAGCCGCCCAGCGCTGACCACCTTGCCGCAAGACCCTGAAGCAAGCGCCATGGGCCGCACATGGCGGCCCATTCGGCAAGCACGTTACTAGAAGCGCGTCATCAGCTTGAACATGCCCGACTGCTGACGGTTGCCGCCGCCAAACTGCGCGTCGTACGCCACGCCAGCCGTCGTGTTGCGCGTGATCGCCACTTCGGCGCCCAAGCCCAGCACGGCCGCGTTCTGCGCGATCGGCACGCCCGACACCGTGAACGTGCTGCCGCCCTCGAAAGCCAGCTTTTGCGTGGGTTTGACATCGCCCATCGCATGGCGCCAGCCCACCGTGGCCGTCAGGCGGCCCGGCGCGCTGTCCGTGCCGATCAGCATGGCGCCGCGCAGGCCCAGCGTGGTGCTCGTCACATCGTCCGTGCTGCCTTCGCCGCGCAGGGCGGCGCTGCCGCCCGTTTCCTGGAAGTCGCGCGTGCGGACCTGATTCCAGGCCACGCCGGCGAAGGGTTCGATGGCGTAGGCGTCGCCCAGCGGCAGCTTGTAGCCCAGTTCCGTGAACACCTGCGTCGACGACGCGTTATAGGACGACTCGAGTCGCTGGTTCAGGCTGCCCGCCGCCACATTGCGCTTGGAATCGATCTCGTGCCAGGTGTAGGCCGCGCCCACCATGAAGCGCACATTTCCGGGACCGGCTTCGAAATTCTTGCCGCCGAAGACCGTGGCCGTGTAGCTGTCCACGCTCATGCGCGACGACACATCGGAGATCGAGTTGTGGCTGCCGGTGTAGCCGACCGCGCCGCCCAGGCGCCAACCGTTGCCAACGTCGCCGTCGCCGCCGACAAAGAGACCGCCCGCGGACTGATGCACGGTGGACGCATTGCCGTCGCCGCCGAGGGTGCTCCAGTTGCCGAAGGCCTGCGCCCAGATCGGCGATGCGCCGCTTTGCGGCAACGCGTCGGACGACGATGCGCCCAATTGCGCGGTCGGCCGGCCTGCACGCATCGGCGCGTCAAGATTGCCGCGCAGATGCGACAGCGGCAACGTGGTCACCGCGTCACCCTGGCCTTGCAACACGCTGCCGGTGCTGGCGTACGCTTCGCCGGACAGTTGCTTCAAGGCCGCTCGCGCCTGCTCAGGCGACATGGCCAGCACGGCCGCCGTCACCTGGCTCGCGCCCGTCGTCTTGCCTGCGCCATTGCCGCTGGCGATCAGCGACGAGCCGGCGCCAGGCGCGGCCGGTTGCGTGACTACCGGCGCGGCTTCGCTGCCGGTGCCGGCCGTTGCGGAACCATTGCCCGTCGTTGCGGAGCCATTGCCCGTCGTTGCCGAGCCTTCGCCCGCCGGTGCGGAACCGTTGCCGGCAGATGCCGAGCCATTACCCGTCGACGCCGAGCCGTTGCCCGTGGACGCGGAACCATTGCCCGCCGGCGCCGAGCCGTTGCCCGCGGCCGCCGATCCATTGCCCGCCGGCGCCGATCCACTGCCGCTCGCAGGCGGCGCTTCCTGATCCAGCGCACCGCCCACGTTCGTTTCGTTCTCCGAACCGCCCACGCTGCCGATCGGCACGTCGTTGCGCGAGAGCGTCATGAACGCGTTCTTCGCGTCATAGCTGAGCGACGGGGTCAGGAACGCGTAGTTGCTAGACACGCCCGTGAAACGGCCTTGAATGCCGCCGTCCGCCGTCAGGATGTTGTACGTCGTACGCGGCGCGTAGTTGCCATTGGGACCCACGTGCGCGACCGTGCCGTCCAGCGTTGCCACGCCGGTCACGTGGATGCGATCGCTCAGCGTGCTGGTCGGATCGGCGTGCACGCGATAGATCGTGTCCTGGCCGAAGTTGAGGTTGCCGTTGACCGTCAGCGTGCCCATCGGCGTGCCGTCATTACCCGGCGAGATCACCGCCGTGGGGTACAGGGTCGTGCTGCCCACCTGGCCGACACCGGCCAGCACCACTTCGCGGCCGATGTCCATCGGACCGTTCAGCTTGCCGTTGATCTCCAGCGCGCCGTCGGCGATGAAGATGGGCCCGGTCAGGTTGCTGCTGTCGCCGTTCAGGATGATCGAGCCGACGCCGGTCTTCACAAAGCCTTCCGTGCCTTGCAGCGGGTTGTCGATGATGTCGACGAACTGGCCTGCCGCATATGTGCCGTCGCCGACGACGATCACGGGCGGGTTGCCGCCGGTGCCCGCCAGCGTGATCGGCGCGCCTTGCAGGCGATACCGGTCCGTGGCGAACTGCAGGCCCGACGCGCGCACCGGACCGGCGCTGCCGTCCACGGTGACCGTACCCGCCGCGCCCGTGAAGATCGCGTAGCCACCGCTGGGCAGGGCGCCCGTGGCATTGGTCGGGCTGCTCCAGTTGCCGCTCGCCGCGGTCCAGGTGCCGCTGCCGCCGCCCGCGTTGGCCGCGGAGGCCACACCGTTGCCGTTCCACAGGTTGGTGGTGCTGGGGCCCAGGACCAGGTTGATGTGCTTGTCGCCCGTCAGCGTCTGGATCGTCGCGGCCGGCACCGAGTCGCCGGAGACCGTGCCCAGCGTCAGACCGCTGCCGCTCAACGAGCCGCCGTACGACATGATGCGGTAGAAGCCCGCGTTGACCCCGTGCGTGCTGACCTTCACGTTCAGCGTCGCGTTGTTCAGCGCAACGTTGCCGCCCACCTTGATGTTGTCGCCCGTGCCGGGTTGCGTGATGGGCAGTCCGGCATAGCCGGTTTCAAAATCAAAGACGCCGTTGTTGATCGACAGGTTGCCGTTCACCACGAGATTGCCGTTGGAAACGCCTGTGGGCGTGTCCACCCAGTAACCCGGCGCGACGCGGGAATTTCCCGTCACGTTCAAATCGCCGCCGATCGACCCGAAGCCCGCCACCGTGCCGTTCGACATGGCATTGACGTTGCCCCCGATCGCCACGCCTGCACCGCCGCCATTACCGCCGATAACCGCCGTGCCGCCGTTGACATCAATGCCGCCGGGAAAGTTGGCCGACCCGTCAAACACCTGCGTATTGCCCGACCCGATGGTCAGGTCCGCAGCGGTGACGTTCCCCACGTAGGTCGCGCTCAAGGCGAGCGTCGCCGTCAGCCACTTTTTTGTGCCGTATGCCAAAACTTCAATCCTCCGGATTAATCGAGCTTCCTTTCACACATTACCGATATGTTTAAAAAGTATCGGCAAGTAATAATGCAGCCGGCGTGAATTTAGGGTCAGCTCTCGAAAAAAGGAGGCACTGTATAACGGTTCTTTTTACGTCCCCGTTAATAAACGGGGTTATATCCCGTTAATTATCAAAATAGGTCTACGGCATACGACCGATATTCGTAGATGCGTGTGCGCATGGGTTATCCGAAGTATTTATTTTTTGATTGCGGATACCATCCCGGCAAGCATTCAAGGCATATTTGGATACCATCCCTCGCCCGGCAAACATCGTTTGGCGGTGCGCGATTTGCACGAAAACGGGTCACAAAATGACACGACTGATGCAACAGCCATCAACTTCGTGATTAATTGAACGGGCGCGGCGCGCCTTAAAACTGAACAGACGCTGCGCGTCTTCAGGCCAGTAGGCGTTTTACCCGGCTGATTAACACCGCGAATGCGGAAGCCTCATGGATCTTCAGCGCTTTTGTACCGCAACGCGGACACTGCGTGGCAATGTCGCGCCCCGCGATCAGCACATCACTAACCGGCGCGGACGTCTTGGACCAATTGCATTGAGGACAGGCCTGAGTAAACGGCTTGGTACGGACGGGCATATGCAGTATTCAGAAAATTAATGGAGCAGGCGTTTCGAAAAAATCGACTCAGCATTAACGGCACGGCCGCGCCAGCTCTTAAGGCGTTGCACCGCGTGATTCCCGCAGAACAAGCTTCCACCACGCCTGATCCGGCGCTTTGCCCCCCGCGCCTCGCGCCGTCGCCTGCCGCTCCAAAGACCGTTTCAATCCGCCATTGCGCTGCGCGAGCTGGCGAATCCGCTGCAAGTCGTCCCGGCTTTGGGCCGCTTGCAGATAGGCGCGCAGCGCGTCGAACGGTGGCGTGGTTGCTATGCCGGAATGTGGCGCGTCCATGTTCCTTCCAGCCACCCATCAAGCGGGTGAGGCGCCAGCCACCGCGCCGGGCAGCGGAAACGTTACGTTCAAGCACACGCCACGTCCGCCGGCGCCTTCCGCCACGGTAACGCGCGCATGATGCGAGCGGGCGATTCTTGCCACCAGAGCCAGCCCGAGCCCGCTGCCGTGGCTTGGCGCGCCCGGACCGCGGTAGAACGGGTCGAAAATCCGCTCGCGCAGCGGCCGTGCGATTCCCGGGCCGTTGTCCGACACCGCCAACGTAACGCTGTCAGCCGCCCACTGCAACGCCACCCGGATCGCGCTGCCGTCGCCGCTGTACCGGCCCGCGTTGTCCAGCAGATTGCGCACCAGGATGCCCAGCGCATCGACCTGGCCCAGAATCTGGCCCGGGGCGGCATCCACGGTGAGCTGCTGGCCGCGATGGACGAACGACGCCTGCATGTCCCGCAGGACAAAGCCCACGACCGACGCCAGGTTCACGGGTTCGAGCAGGATGTCGTTCCTGTCGGTACGCGCCAGGTCCAGCAACTGCTCGACGATGCGCGCGCTGCGGCGCGTCGTTTCGGCAATCTTCTGCATCAGCATCTTCGCCTTCACGGGATCGCTGACGCGATACGCCGTGTCCGCGTACACGGCCAGCACCGCCAGCGGCGTGCGCAGCTCGTGGGCGGCGTCGCCGATGAATCGCCGCTCGTTCTCGATAAGCGTCACTACGCGCCGCTGGCGCTCGTTGATGGCGCGTATCAAGGGGCCCACTTCGGCGGGTACGGCCCGTTCGTCAACGGTCACGCCGTCGGTCACGCTGGCCTGCGCAATCTCCCTGCCCGCGCGGCCCAGTTTGCGTGTTGATCGGCAGACCACGAACATCGTGACGCTGCCTATGCCGGCAAACATGAGCAGCGTGATGATCGAGCCCAACTCGAACCGGTCGGCCAGCCCCGCATAGAACGCGCGCGTAGGCGTCGCGGCAACGATCTCGAAGCGGGCCGTCTCGTCGAGTCCCGCATAAACGCGCCAGGTGTCGCCGCCGAAGCTCACGCACGAGAACCCGATGGAATTGACCTGCGCCATCCGCGTCCGGGGCGCGTCGGTGGACGCCAGCACCAGCCGATTCGCCACGCGGTCCCACACCTGGATCTCGGTCTTGCCGATGGACTGGCGCAACAGGAAGGCGGGCACCGGCAAGTCCCGGCGGATGTCCTGCGTCACCGGCACCATCGCCAGAAAGAACGCGACGCTGTCCACCACCGCGTTCAGCTCATGATCGCGCGCCCCGGACTCGGTCCGCGTCAGGCTGTTCCAATACAAGCCAAACTGCACCAGCCACGACACCAGCAGCGCGCTGAAGATGCCCAGCAGGATCTGCGCGCGCATCGAATTCGTGACCCGCCGCATCAGCCGCCATCCCGGGCCAGGCGATAGCCTTGGCCATGCACGTTCTCGATGGCGTCCTTGCCCAGCTTTCGCCGCAGGGCGTGGATGAACACGGCGATCGTATTGCTCTCGCCGGGGCGGCCGGCGCCGTAGAGATGCGCGCGCAGCTCTTCCGTGGACACCAGCCGGTCGGGGTGCCGGAGCAGCATCTCCAGCGTGCGGAACTCCTGCTCCGACAGTCGCGTCGGCACATCGTCGACGAAGGCCTCACGGCGCCCCGGGTCCAGCTTCACATGACGCCACACCAGCATCTTGTCGCCCGCCACGCCGCTGCGCCGAAGCAACGCGCGCATGCGTGCAAAAAGCTCCGTGGGCTCGAACGGCTTGATGACGTAATCGTCAGCGCCCAGATCCAGACCATGGATGCGGTCGCTCAAGGCATCCCGCGCGGTGATCAGGATCACCGGCACCGCGTCGCCGCGCCGGCGCACAAAGCGCAGCACGTCCAGGCCCGACCCGCGATGCAGGCCAATATCCAGCAGCACGATCGTGAAGGCATGCTCCAGGAGCAGCACCTTGGCGGCGTCGACTTCCTGCACCAGCGTCACCGCAAAGTCCAGTTCCTCCAGAGCCAGCGTCAATGCGTCCGCGAACATCGCGTCGTCCTCGACCAACAGCACCCGCATGTCAGTGTTCCCCTTTGTGGGCGTTGGCAGCCTCTGCGCGGCACGGCGTGCTTGCCGTCCGTGCCGCATCATAAAAGGTCAGCCGCCGGCTCAGGCGTTGGCGGGCGCGGCCAGCGCAAGCGGCTCGTACCGCGTCCCCGGATGCGCCGCAGCTGTGCGCCGCTCCGTCTTGAAGCGCGCCACCGCCTGCAGCAGCTCCCTCGCTTGCGTGGCCATCGCACCTGCCGCCGCCGCCGATTCCTCGACCAGCGCCGCGTTCTGCTGCGTCATCGTGTCCATCTGCGACACCGCCACGTTCACCTGTTCGATGCCGCTGGTCTGCTCCGCCGAGGCCGAGGCGATTTCCACCGTCACCTCTTTCAGCCTGGCCACCGCATCCAGCACCTTCTGCATCTGCTCGCCCGCCGTCGCCGCCAGCGCCTCGCCGCCTTGCACGGCGCGCTTGGAGTTCTCGATCAAGCCCTTGATCTCCTTGGCCGCCGTCGCGCTGCGTTGCGCCAGCGCGCGCACTTCCGTCGCCACCACCGCGAAGCCCCGGCCTTGTTCGCCGGCCCGCGCGGCCTCCACCGCTGCATTCAACGCCAGAATGTTCGTCTGGAACGCGATGCTGTCGATCACCGAGACGATCTCGCCGACGCGCTCGGCATCGGTCGAGATTGCCCCGATCGCGTCCACCACCTGGCCGACCACGCGGCCCGCTTCACCCGTAAGCTGGCTGCAATCCACGGCAAGACTGCTGCCGCTTGCCGCGTTGTCCTGGTTCATCCGCACGGTCGAGGTCATTTCCTCGATGCTGGCGGCCGTTTCCTCCAGCGATGCGGCCTGTTCCTCGGTGCGCTGCGAAAGGTCCGCATTGCCTTCGGCACTCTGGGCGGACGCCGTCGAGATGGACTCTGCCGCGCTGACGATGGTGCCCACCGTCGTCGCCAACTGCATCCGCATCGTCTCCAGCGAATACATCAGACTCGACCGATCGCGTCCGTCCAGCGTGAGCGCCGTTGTGAGATCGCCGCTTGCAATGGCGCTGGCCAGCTTCTGCGCATCGGCAGGCTCGCCGCCAAGCTGACGGAGGATGCTGCGCGTGACCAGCCACGCCGACAGCACACCGGCCAGCACGGCGATCGCCATGATCACGATGATCGCGTTGCGCAGATGTGCCGACGTCTGCGCGGCCTGCCCGGCCGATTCGTCGCTGAGTTTGGATTCCAGGTTGGCAAGCGCCATCAGTTGATCGAGCCAGGCGTCCTGCTTGGGACGCAGCTCTTCACGCAGAATCCTGGCGGCTTCCTGCGCATTGTTCTGCCGCCCGGCATCAAGGGCGCGCATGTAGATCGGCGTCGCCTCCGCTTCCGCGCGCCGGGCGGCGGCGAACAGATCGGTTTCCGCGGGCAGCGTCCCTTCGTCCTCGGCGAACATCCGCGCGAGCCGCTCGCTGGCTTCGCGGTATTGGGTCGCCATGTCCTGCGAACGGGTGATCTCGCCCGCCACGGCTTGCGCGTCCGTCTGCAGCACGATATTGCGCACCACGATGGCGCGGCTCTGCACCAGGTCCCGCATCTGAAGCGCCAGCTTCAATTGCTGGTTGTTGACGGACACGATGTCGGACATCGCCTTGTCCAGCGTCTTCACCGCATACAGCGACAGGGCGCCAAGCACCACCAACGCCAGGACCAGGAAGAGAAAACCGATAGCGAGGCGGGACCTCACTTTCATGGCTGCAAGATTCATCATTCGCCTTTGTTGTGATCGGCAACCGGCTCATGATTATTCGCGCTATTGCAGCGCCGGACCCGTTGACAGGGTCCGCGCCGGCTGACGAGCGCGACTATAGCGAGGCAAGGATTAATGAATCGTTAATCCCCGCCTGCATCAGAAGTTATGCCGCAGCCCCAGCGCGATCGTTTGCGGGCTTGCCCCGGCGGTCACGCCCAGGTCGTTGATGGCGAAGTCGTAGGCCGCGTTCGAGCGATTCTTGATCTTCGAATAGTACGTATACACGGACGTGCGCTTGGACAAGGGCTGCTCATAGCCGATCGTGTACTGGACCGCACCGGTCTTCTCGCCGCTTCGCACATAGCCCACCCGTTGCGTGGAGGGCCCAGTGCCATTGGCGGCGTACCCGACGGATGCATTCAGGCTGCCGGAGCCCAGCTTCTGCACGAGCGACACGTAGTAACCCTTGCGGCGCAGATCGCCAGAGGCCGTCTGGTAGCGCAGCTGCTCGAAGACGAAGTTGATCGTGGTGGACGGGAACGAATACGAAGCACCCAGCTTGATGGCGTCGTCATGCGAGTCGGCCATCTGATAGTTCTTGTGAAGCTCGTACGCGGCCACCAGCGACAACGGCCCTTCCTTATAGCCGGCCGACCACGAGAAAAGCTGCGGATCGCGCGGCGTCGTCATCCGTTCCTGCGGCAGGCCCCAGGTGAATCCCGCGCTCAAGCCGTTCCATTCGGCGGACCGGTAATGCAGCGAGTTCTTCTGGCGCCGGTCGAAGGAGCTGGTGTTTTCAATATTGCCCGTGCTGGACGCCGAGCCGTTGCCCATCAGCGCCATGTATCCCGCGGTGGTGGGGTAGTACGGATCCATTTTCATGGTCGACTCGGTATAAGCCGTGTGCCAATTGCCCAGAAAGAACGTGCCGTAGGACGATGCCAGCCCCAGGCGCGTGTTGCGGCTGGCGATCTCGCCTTGCCCGGTGTTCAGCGCAATGCCGCTTTCAATCTGGAAGATCGCGGACAGGCCGTTGCCCAGGTCCTCTTCGCCCCGCAGGCCGAACACCGACCGATTGTTCGTCATGCGCGCGCCAGAGCCGGCATTGTCACCGCCGCTGATCCAGGCGTATTCCAGCGCCGTATTGAGCCGGCCGTATAGCGTGACGGATGACTGCGCCGTCGCGCTGCCCACTACGCCAAATAGCGCGGCCACCGCGCATCCACCAACCAGAACCCGTTTGCGCGCTTCGCGGCCAACCTTCATCTCATGCTCCTGTGCTTTCCGTGGGAATCCTGCGCGATGAACCCATGGGCACGGGATACGAGCGACCCCGGAACTGCAAGGCAGCACGCAAACCGCAAAACGATACGCGTGCATGCGGCGCCAGCGCCATTCGTCGATGGTATAGGGTCACAACCCTAATGTTGGATTGCGCCCCACTGGCCGCCATGGAAACCTACCCACCACGAAATTAATCGAGGAGAGTGGCATGGCTTCGCGTCGACAAGTCCTGGGAGCGGCATCTTCGCTGGCTTCCGCGTTTGCGCTCAACAGCATGTGGGCAGGCCGGGCGAATGCCGGGTCGCAGAGCCAACCCGGCACGCCGCTGGCGGATGGCCCCCCGGAGGTGATCTTCTACAACGGCCGCTTCACCACGCTGGACCGCGCCAATCCGGAGGCGGGCGCCGTCGCCGTGAAAGCCGGCAAGTTCGTCGCAGTAGGCAGCGACCGGGAAGTCCTGCGCCTGGCGGGATCGAACACCCGGCTGGTGGACCTGAAGAAGAAAGGTGTCCTGCCCGGGCTCTACGACAACCACACGCACGTCGTGCGCGGCGGCCTGAACTACAACATGGAGCTGCGGTGGGACGGCGTGCGGTCCCTCGCGGACGCGATGGAAATGCTGCGCCGGCAGGTCGCCAACACGCCCGCGCCCCAATGGGTGCGCGTGGTGGGCGGATTCACCGAACACCAGTTCATTGAAAAGCGCCTGCCGACCATCGAGGAAATCAATGCGGTCGCGCCGGACACGCCCGTGTTCCTGCTGCATCTGTACGACCGCGCGCTGCTGAATGCCGCGGCGCTGCGCGTGGTGGGCTACACCCGGGACACGCCCGACCCCGAAGGCGGCCAGATCATCCGCGACGCGAACGGCAACCCGACGGGTCTGCTGCTGGCCAGGCCCAATGCCACGATCCTGTATTCCACGCTGGCCAAGGGTCCGAAGCTGCCGTTCGACTATCAGTTGAACTCCACGCGCCACTTCATGCGCGAGCTGAACCGGCTGGGCGTCACGGGCGTCATTGACGCCGGCGGCGGCTATCAGAATTATCCGGACGACTACGCCGTCATCCAGAAGCTGGCCGACGACAACCAGTTGACCGTTCGCCTCGCCTACAACCTCTTCACGCAAAAGCCCAAGCACGAAAAGGAAGACTTCCTGAACTGGACGTCTTCGGTGAAGTACAAGCAGGGCGACGACTATTTCCGCCACAACGGCGCGGGCGAGATGCTGGTGTTCTCGGCCGCCGACTTCGAGGACTTCCGCGTCGAACGCCCGGACATGCCGCCGGAAATGGAAGGCGAACTGGAAGAGGTCGTGCGCGTCCTGGTCCAGAATAAGTGGCCCTGGCGCCTGCACGCCACGTACGACGAGACGATCACGCGGGCGCTGGACGTCTTCGAGAAGGTGCATCGCGACACGCCGCTCACCGGCATCAACTGGTTCTTCGATCACGCCGAGACGATCTCGGACAAGTCGATCGACCGGATCGCCGCGCTGGGCGGCGGCATTGCCGTGCAGCACCGCATGGCGTACCAGGGCGAATACTTTGTCGAGCGCTACGGCGCGAAGGCCGCGCAGGCCACGCCTCCGGTCAAGCGCATCCTGGAAAAGGGCGTGAAGACGTCCGCCGGCACAGACGCCACGCGCGTCGCGTCCTACAACCCGTGGATCTCGCTGTCGTGGATGACCACGGGCAAGACCGTGGGCGGCATGCCGCTGTATCCGCACGAAAACCTGCTGGACCGCGAGACGGCCCTGCGCATGTGGACCGAAAACGTCGCGTGGTTCTCGAACGACGAAGGCAAGCGCGGCCGCATCCAGGTGGGCCAGTTCGCCGACCTGATGGTCCCGTCCCAGGATTACTTCACGGTGGCGGATGAAGAGATTTCGTTCCTGACCTCTGACCTGACCGTGGTCGGCGGGCGCGTGGTCTATGGCGCGGGCGACTTCGCGCCGCTGGACGAGAACGCGCCGCCGCCCGCCATGCCCGACTGGTCGCCCACGCGCCTGTTCGGCGGCTATGCCGCCTGGGGCGACCCGGAAGGCGCGGGCCGCAACTCGCTGGACTACAAGCGTTTTGCCGCCGCCTGCGGCTGCGCCACCGCGTGCGGCATGCATGGACACAGCCACGCCAACGCGTGGGCCTCCAGCGTGCCGGCCTCCGACCAGAAGTCGTTCTTCGGCGCGCTGGGTTGCTCGTGCTGGGCCGTGTAAGGGACTGAATCCATGTCGAGCATTTCAACCTCGCTAACCGGCCTCGCACGCCCCATTCTCGGGGGCCGCGTTGCCCGTTTTGTCGCCTACCTGGGCCTGTGCGCGGCGTATCTGCAGGGCGGACTGGTCAAGCTGACCGATTTTCCCGGCGCCATTGCGGAAATGACCCATTTCGGGCTCACGCCTGCGCCGTTCTTTGCCGTGGTCGTGATCGCGCTGGAGATCATTGCTTCGCTCATGATCCTGATCGGATGGCACCGGTGGATCGGCGCATTGGGCCTGGCGATCTTCACCCTCATGGCCACGTTCGTCGCCCTGCAGTTCTGGGAAATGCCGCCCGGCCAGGCGCGCTTCTTCGCCGCCAACTCGTTCTTCGAGCATCTTGGGCTGGTCGGCGGCTTCCTGCTGGTGATCTGGCAGGACCTGAACGAACGGCGGTAGTGACCATGGAACAGACACCTGTATCTCCCCGATTCACCGGCCTCCTGGGCTTTAACGCGGGATACGTCGATACGGCGGGGTTCCTGGCGTTGAATGGCCTGTTCACGGCGCACGTGACCGGCAACTTCGTCACGCTGGGCGCCGCCTTCGTCCACGGCACAACCGGCGCCTTTGCCAAGCTGCTGGCCTTGCCGCTCTTCTGTGCCGTCGTCGTCCTGACGCGCCTGTTTGCGTCCAGCCTCGCGGCCGCGGACACGGCCATGTCCAAGCTCATGTGCGCGAAGGTGCTGCTGCTGGCTGCCGCCGCCGCGGTCTTAGTCGCCTACGGTCCGTTTCCCGACAGCGACGCGCCCTTCGCCGTGACGGGCGGCATGCTGCTGGTCGCGGCCATGGGCATCCAGAATGCGATCCAGCGCATGCACCTGGGCAGCGCGCCGCCGTCCACGCTCATGACCGGGACCACCACGCAGGTGATGATCGACCTTGCCGACCTCTGCAAGGGCGTCTCCGGCGAAGCCCGCACGGCCGCCGTCGGCCGCCTGCACAAGATGCTGCCGGCCCTGGCGGCCTTTGCCTCCGGCTGCGCCATTGCCGCGCTGCTGTACTGGGCGTCCCTCATGTGGTGTTTCATCCTGCCGCCCATCGTCGCCGCGCTGGCCACCCTGGGCATCAAGCGCGCCCCATCCGACCCTACTTGAGGGGGGACGCGCCATACCTTCGAACAATGTCGAAATGCGAACGTCTCGCATATTCTGACGTTCTCGTTCAAGCCCTCCTTCTAATTCAACCCCCCAGGTGATTTTCATGTCCCAAGCTAAGCTCGAAGTCCTGACCCCGCAGAACAGCCAGATCATCTTCATCGATCACCAGCCGCAGATGGCCTTCGGTGTGCAGTCGATCGACCGCCAGACGCTCAAGAACAACGTGGTGGGCCTGGCCAAGGCCG
>CBHWAL010000038.1:0-14963 GCA_966111495.1 uncultured Achromobacter sp.
GCCAGGCCGATGTCGCCGTTCGCTTCGGCCCGCTCGCGGACAGCACGCTCACCGCGCGTAAGCTCGGCGAAACCGGGCGGGTCATTGTCGCCTCGCCTGCCTATCTCGCCCGTCACGGCACCCCGCTTGTGCCCGAGGATTTGCACGCCCACGCCTGCCTCAACTTCAATTTCCGCCGTGCCGAGCCGATCTGGCCCTTCGTCCGCGCGGGCAAGGAATTCGCGCTGTCGTAGATACCGTCGCAATGCTTCACCGCGCCCCAGGCGTTGCGGGCATCCCGCATTGACGCGTCGCCATGCGGTGGCTACAGTGGCCGGCAGTCTTGCGGCACGCCCTCTGCGCCGCATTCCCGAACCGCCTGCGGTCCCGCCGTTGGCCCAACACACCGGATACCCATGAACAGCTTCCGCGTCGGCATCGCCGGCTTCGGCGCCATCGGCCAGGCCGTGGCGCAATCCCTGGATGCGGGCCTGCCTGGCCTGACGCTCGCCGCCGTCGCGGTGCGCGATCCCAACGCCCCGCCCGCCTTCGGCTGGAAGAACGGCGCGCCCACGTTCACCACCATCGGCGGCCTTGCCGACCACTGCGACGTGGTCGTGGAATGCGCGCCCGCTGCGGTGTTTCGCGACATCGCCGAACCCGTGCTGCGCGCCGGCAAGAAGATGGTGGTGCTCAGTTCCGGCGCACTGCTGCGCCACGAAGACCTGATCGGCATCGCGGGCCAGCACGGCGGCCAGGTCATCGTCCCGTCGGGCGCCATCCTGGGCCTGGACGCCATCACCGCCGCCGCGGAAGGCGTCATCCACTCCGTCACGATGATCACCCGCAAGCCGGTGCGCGGCCTGCTCGGTGCGCCCTACCTCACCGAGAACAACATCGACATCGAAGGCATCACCGAACCGCGCCTGATCTTCCGCGGCTCGCCGCGCGAGGCCGCTGTCGGCTTTCCGGCCAACCTCAACGTGGCCGTCAGCGTGTCGCTGGCAGGCATCGGCCCGGACCGCACCACGCTGGAAATCTGGGCGGATCCCTCGCTCGAACGCAACGTGCACCGCGTCGAGGTCGTGTCCGATTCCGCCTCGTTCTCGGTGGAAATCCAGAACATTCCGTCCGCCAATCCCAAGACCGGGCGCATCACCGCGCAAAGCGTGATCGCCGCGTTGCGCAAGCTGACCGGACCGCTGCGCGTGGGCACCTGATTTTCGGCAGGACGCCTAAAGGGCCGCAGCTTGCGGCCTTTTTTGCGTCTTCGTTCGGCACGGTGTCAGACACCCATGCGGCGCCTTATCTGCCTGGCGGTCACTTCTGAGGGGTGTCAGACACCTCTCACATTTCGGGCGCCATCACTTATGCCGCCGCCCTGCGCAGCGCATCGCCGTGGCGCGATGCCGGCATCGGGCCGACCTTCCAGCGGCCCGTGCCATCCAGATCCAGCCGCTGCGTATGGAACGCATCCAGCGTGCTGCGATGCCCCACGCTGACCAGCATGCTTTCCGGCAATGCGTCGCGCAGCAGGCTGTACAGCATGTGCTCCAGTCCTTCGTCCGTGGCCGACGTCGCCTCGTCCAGAAACACCAGTGCCGGCCGGTTGTACAGCACGCGCGCAAACGCGATGCGCTGCTGTTCGCCCAGCGACAGCACGCGCGACCAGTCGTGCACCTCGTCGAGCCGGCTGGCCAGATGCCCCAGGTTGACTTGCCTGAGCGCGTCGGCCAGGCGCGCGTCGTCGGCCGGCTGCGCCAGTCCCGGATACGCCACCGCACCGCGCAGGTCGCCCAGCGGCAGATAAGGCCGCTGCGACAGGAACAATGCGGCGTCGCCCTGCGGCCGCCGCACCGCGCCGCTGGCATACGGCCACAGGCCCGCCAGCGCGCGCAGCAAGGTGGTCTTGCCGCTGCCCGACGGGCCCTTGATCAGCAGGGCCTGACCGGGATGCAGGCGCAGGTTCAGGTTGTCCAGGAGACGCGCGCCGTCCGGACGCGACACGTTCAGGCCTTCGATCTGCAGGCCGTCCGGCAGGGCTTGCGTCTGCACCTGCGGCAGCGCGCGCGCAGCCTCGTTGGCATCCAGAAATCCGTTCAGCCGATCCAGGGTCGCGCGGTACTGCGCGAACGTGTCGTACGAACTGCGAAAGAACGACAGCGATTCCTGGACCTGCCCGAACGCCTGCGAGGTCTGCATGACATCGCCCAGCTTGATCGCGCCGCTGAAGAAACGCGGCGCCTGCAGGATGAACGGAAACACCACTGCAATCTGGCTGACCGACAGGTTGAATCCATCGAACTTCAAGCCCCGGTACACACGCTGCCAAAGATTGGCGATGTACGAGGTGAAGCGGGTCCACAAGGTTGCGCGCTCGACTTCCTCGCCCTGGTAGAACGCGACGTTCTCGGCGTTCTCGCGCAGGCGCACCAGCGCGTACCGGAAGTTGGCGGTCAGTCGCTCGGACAGGAAGTTCAGCTTGATCAGCGGGCGGCCGATCTTGAAGGCCAGCCACGTCGCGACGATGACGTACAGATACACCACGAACACCATGGCGCGCGGGATTTCAACACCGCCCAGCGCCAACGGACCCGACAGCCCCCACAGGATCGAGGTAAAGGCGACCAGCGACACGATCGCGCTTAGCGCTCCGATGGCCAGCGTGCGCGAGCCCGTCACGAACTGCGCGATGTCCTGCTCGATCCGCTGGTCGGGGTTGTCGACGGGCTCGGTCAGGAAGTGCCCGCGGTAGTAGGCGCCCGCGCCCAGCCAGTCGCGCGTCAGCCGTTCGTTCAGCCAGACGCGCCAATGGATGTCGAAAGCCTGGCCCACGAAGCTGTCGGCCAGACTGCGCACCACATGCACGGTGGCCAGCACCGCGAAGATGCCCAGGAAGTGCCAGAAGACGGCCTGATCCAGCGCCTGCAGGGCACTGTAAAAGCCGTTGTACCAGAACGAAAACAGCACGGTCATGCGCACCGCGAACATCGCCAGGAACAGCAGCAGCGCCAGCGTCAGCATCGGGCGCCAACTGCGGCGAGGCGTGAGATACGGCCAGGCCAGACGCCAGAACTTGCGGCCCCAGACGGTGGTGCGGGTCAGTACGAGCGTGACTAGCGCCAGCGCGACGGCGGAGATGCCGAACGCGCGCGCGAGCCACAAGGCGCTTTCCGCAAGTTGCTGCTGCCAATTCAGATCCATGAGCCCGGAACCTCGCGATGACGTTCCTGGTTAGACGATGGGATCCGCGGCAGTTCCGGCAAAAATGGCGCTTTAAGCCTCGCTTAAGTCTATTTGAAGGCCGTTGAAGGAACGTTGAAAGGCGATCGCCGCATTAGATCGCCGCCTTAGCTCGCCGCTTTATTCAGACCCAAGATCCAGATTGGCGAACAGATCCGCCAGCGTGGGCACACTGCGCGCCGGCCAGATCGCGCTCAAGTCGAAACTGGGCAGGCGTTCGCCATCGCGCACTTCGCAAAAGCGGACGCCCCGAAATCCCATCGACCGGATCCAGCTGGGCAGCAAGGCCACGCCGCAGCCGCCCGCCACGCACGACAGCACCGTCAGCGTAAGGCTTGCCTCCTGGTTCACGTGCGCATCGTGTCCGCCCTTGCGCATGGCGTCCAGGATGTCCGCATAAAATGCCGGCAACTGTGCCTGCGGGTACATCACCAGGCCCGCCTGCGCGATCTGCGCCATCGACACCTTGCCATCTGCCTCGACCTCGAATTCGTCGGGCACCGCGGCCACCAGCCGGTCGCGCAGCAACTGGCGTTCGCGCATGCGGCCGCCCACGGCGACGGGCGTGTGCATGAGGCCGATGTCGATCTCGCCGGTCTGCAACGCCTCGGCCTGTTGGGCGTTGCTCATTTCGCGCAGGATGATGCGCACACCGGGCGCCTGCTTGCGCATCTGGCGCAACGCGCGCGGCAAGGTGTCAAACAGCGCCGAGGACACCAGCCCGACCGTCAACTGGCCCGCGCTGCCGCGCCCGATTTCCCGGGCACGGCGGGCTGCCGCATCAATACGCGCGACGCTGGCGCGCACGTCTTCCAGGATGGCCTGCGCGGCGGGCGTGGGCGTCGTGCCCTGCCGTGACCGCTCGAACAGCCGCACGCCCAGGTCCTTTTCCATGCGCGTCAACGCCTGGCTCAGCGCGGGCTGTGCGATGCCCAGCCAGTCCGAGGCGCGGCTGACGCTGCCGTGGTCCACCACCGCCAGGAAGTACCGCAGATGCCGGGTTTCCATACCGTTCCAATATATTTAAAGCGCCTTTCCAGAATGGAAAACTATACCCCGACTTCCTAGAATCCCGACTTACAGAACATTACATAAGTGCATTGCCGCTCCCGCGCGCGGCAGGCCGAATGAGGAGACTGATTTGCCCTCGCCGATCCCAGGCGCCGCCGTCGACACCCACGCCCACGTGTTCCACCAAGGCCTCGCCTTGGCCAACACGCGCCGCCACACGCCGGACTATGACGCCACGCTGGCCGAGTACCTGGGCCTGCTGGACGCGCACGGCATGAGCCACGGCGTCCTGGTGCAGCCAAGTTTCCTGGGCACGGACAACAGCCACCTGGTCGAGGCGCTGCGCGCCGCCCCCGCCCGCCTGCGCGGCGTGGCCGTGGTGGCGCAGGATGCCGCCGAATCCGAACTGCAGGCCCTGGCCGACGCCGGCGTGGTCGGCATCCGTCTGAACCTTTTCGGGCTGGACACGCCCGATCTGCGGACGCCGGCGTGGCAGGCCCTGCTGGCCCGCGTCAATGCGCTGGGTTGGCACGTTGAAGTGCATCTGCAGGCCGCGCGCCTGGATGGCGTGTTGCCGGCATTGCTGGCGGCCGGCTGCCGCATCGTGGTTGACCATTTCGGCCGCCCGGAGCCCGCGCTCGGTGTCTCTGATGCCGGTTTCCAGTATCTGCTGCGCCAAGCCGACAGCGGACGGATCTGGGTCAAGCTGGCCGCGCCGTACCGCAACTGGGCCGCGCAGGCCTGCGCCGCCTCCGGCCGACTGGCCACGCAGCAACTGCTGGACGCCTACACCCCCGAACGCCTGATGTGGGGTAGCGACTGGCCCCATACCGAACATCGCCACCTGGCGTCCTATTCCGCCGCGACACAGTGGCTGGACGCCTGGATCGACGACCCCGCGCAACGGCGCACCGTGCTTGGCGACACGCCGTTGCGGCTATTCCAATTCCAAGGAGACGCTCCATGACCCCTCTGTTCAAACGCCTGGCGCATCGTAGCGCGCTGTTCGCCGCCGCCGGCCTGCTGGCTGGTGCCGCGGGCGCCGCGCACGCCGCCTATCCCGAACGCGCCGTCACGCTGGTCGTGACCTACCCGCCCGGCGGCACCGTAGACGTGGTGGCCCGCCTGATCGGCCCGAAGCTCGCGGCTGAACTCGGCCAGCCCGTCGTCATCGAAAACCGCGGCGGCGCCGGCGGCATGATCGGCGGCGCGGTCGTTGCCAAGGCCAAGGCCGACGGCTACACGCTGATGCTGGACGCCTCCAACCACGCGCAAAACCCGGCGCTGCACAGCAAGATGCAGTTCGACACGCTGTCGGCCTTCGCGCCCGTGTCGCTGCTGCTGCGCGTGCCCAACGTGCTGGTCGTCACGCCGTCTTACGAAGTGAAGTCGGTCGGCGACCTGATCAAGCTCGGCCAGCCCGATGCCAAGGAGCCCGTGTACTTCGCGTCGGCCGGTCCCGGTTCCGCCCAGCACCTGGCGGGTGAACTGTTCAACCTGCTGGCCAAGACGCAGTTGCAGCACGTTGCGTACAAGGGCGGCGGCCCGGCCATGATCGACGTGATGTCGGGCCAGGTCCCGGTCATGTTCGCAAGCATGGGCTCGGCCTGGCAGCACGTGAAGAACGGCAAGCTGCGCGCCGTGGCCGTTGGCGGCCTGGAACGCTCGAAGACCGCGCCCGAACTGCCCACCATCGCCGAGTCGGGCGTGCCGGGCTACGAAACCTACGAATGGAACGCCGTGTTCGCGCCGGCCGGCACGCCGCCCGCGATTGTCGAGCAGGTCTCGCAGGCGCTGGCCAAGGTGCTGAAGGATCCCACGATCGCCGAACAGCTTGCCGGTATCGGTGCCGAGCCCATCGGCTCCACGCCCGCCGAACTGGACACGTTCCGCCGCGCCGAGATCGAGAAGTGGCAGCGCGTGGTTAAGGAAGCAGGATTGAAGCTGGATTGAGTACTGCCGGGCCCAACGGCCCGGACACCGCGTAGCCGGTTTGCGGCGCTCTTCGGGGCGCCGCTTTTTTTTGGAGTTGCGCATCGCGACGCGCCGGCCGGCATGCCCGGCCACCGGGCGGCGCTATCATGACGCCTTGACCAGCTTTACCGCAGGAACCCGCAGGATGGACAAGATCCGGCTCGACAAATGGCTTTGGGCCGCGCGCTTCTACAAGACGCGCAGCCTGGCTTCGGAAGAAATCGGCAAGGGCCGCGTGTTCGTCAATGGACAGCCCGCCAAACCCGCGCGCGAAGTCGGCGCGGGCGACGTCATCACGGTCCGCAAGGAAGACCCCGCGGTGCAGGTGCGCGTCGTCGCCGTCAGCGGCGTGCGCGGGCCCGCACCGGTCGCGCGCCAGCTTTACGAAGAGACGCCCGAAAGCGTGGCCGCCCGCGAACGCGCCGCCGAAATGCGCCGCCTCGCGCCGGAGCCGGCGCTGGGCATCGAAGCGGGGCGCCCCACCAAACGTGACCGGCGTCTCATCGACCAGATGCGGGGCAAGTCCTGATGAAGCGCGCCGCATCGGGCGGCCTGGTCTATTCCACCGAAACCGGCCGCATGTGCCCGCAATGCCGGCAGCCGGTCGCCCAATGCCAATGCAAGGCGGCGGCCGGAAAAGTCCCTGCAGGTGACGGCGTGGCGCGGGTCTCGCGCGAAACCAAGGGGCGCGGCGGCAAGAGCGTGACGCTGGTGCGCGGGCTGGCGCTGGCGCCCGACGCCTTGAACGCGTTGGGCAAGCAGTTGCGGACCGCGTGCGGTTCGGGCGGCACCGTCAAGGACGGCGTGATCGAGGTGCAGGGCGACCACTGCGACCGCATCCTCGAGGCGTTGACGAAACAGGGCCACCGCGCCAAGCGCGCGGGCGGCTGAACCGTATCAGGTATCAGGACAGAACGATGGAAATTTCCGTGACCGACGTCGCGAGCTGGCATGCCCATGTGTACTTCGACGCGGCAACCCGCGACACCGCGTTTGCGCTGCGCGAACGGATCGTCGCGACCTTTGACGGCAAGATGGAAATGGGGCGCTTCCATGAGCGCCCCGTGGGTCCGCATCCGCAGTGGAGCTACCAGATTGCGTTCGGCCCGGAACACCTGGCCGAGATCGCCACGTGGCTCACGCTGAACCACGGCGCGCTGGATGTTTTCATGCACCCGAACACCGGCCATTCGCTGCGCGACCACCGCGACTGCGCGGTGTGGATCGGGCGCAGCCATGTGTTGAACCTGGCTGCGCTAGGCGGCTGACGGCCTACAGCGCGCGGCCCACGATCAGCGAATCCATCGCCATCTGCGGATCGTCGCTCTTGCCCTCGTACGGCAGGCGGCTCAGCACATAGCGCATGGCGTTCAAGCGGGCGCGCTTCTTGCAGTCGGACTTGACCACGATCCACGGCGCGTCGGCGGTGTCGGTGTGGGCAAACATGGCTTCCTTGGCGCGCGTGTAGTCGTCCCACTTGTCCAGCGATGCCAGGTCCACCGGGCTCAGTTTCCATTGCTTGAGCGGATGCACCTTGCGTTGCTGGAAGCGGCTGCGCTGCTCTTCCTGGCTGACCGAGAACCAGAGCTTGATCAGCGTGATGCCGCTGCTGACCAGATGGCGCTCGAAATCAGGGGTCTGGCGCAGGAACGCCAGGTATTCGTCCTGCGAACAAAAACCCATCACGCGTTCGACGCCGGCGCGGTTGTACCAGGAGCGATCGAACATGACGATCTCGCCGGCGGTCGGCAGGTGCTGCACGTAGCGCTGGAAGTACCACTGGCCCTTTTCGGTGTCGGACGGCTTTTCCAGCGCGACCACGCGTGCGCCGCGCGGATTCAGGTGTTCCATCATGCGCTTGATCGTGCCGCCCTTGCCCGCGGCGTCGCGCCCCTCGAACAGGATCACGACGCGCTGGCCGGTGGCCTTGACCCATGCCTGCAGCTTCAGCAGTTCGACCTGCAGCTTGTACTTCTGCTTTTCGTAATTGCGCCGCAGCATGCGGTGGCGATACGGATAGACGCCCTCGCGCCAATCTCCGGCCAACTCGTCGTCGGGATTGCGCCGTGCGCCCGGCGTAAGCCGATTGGCGTCAAGCAGCGCGCGGTGCACGGCCTGCGCATCGTCGGGCGACAGCGCATCGATGACGGTGCGCAGGGCCTCGTGGGCTTCGCCCGGGTTGCCAACCGTGTAGCGGCTGGCGATATCGGCCAGCACCGCCGCGGTCTCCTGCCGCGCCGCGTCCTGCCGTGCCGCCACGCGCTTGCGCAATTCAAGGGCCGGTTCAACGGCGGGGGCGATGGCCGCGCCTGCATCCGCCGCCGGCGTCGCGTGACCGTCGGCTACACCCTTGACGGCGCGCTTGGCAGGCGCGCGGCGGGCGCTTGCCGTGCGCTTGGCGGCGCCTTGAGCGCTGGCGGGCCGCTTGGCGGTCGCCGCCGGGGCGTCTTGATCGGGGGCTTGGGATGTCTTGTCGGTCATTGGTCCTATCCTTGCTGCGCAAACATCAACCCTAACTGGTGCCAGGGCGCGCGGAATTGATGGCGATCAATGGTTGTAACATTTTTTCACGAACCTGGCCCCATTACACTGCACGTCCTATATCCACTTCGTTCGCGACACCATGTGGTCACGCATCAAGCGATGGTTTGCCGGTCCGCCGGCAGCCGAAGATCCCCTGCAGGAAATCGTGCGCTTTGATGACGCCGGCGTGACGCGGACGGGCGAGCTGGCGCGCGCGATGGGCTTGCAGCAGTTCTGGCCCTGGCACGACGTTCACGAATTCGGGTTCGCGTTCACCCAGGCGATCTATCCGGACCCCTGGTTTGGCGACTACATGGAAAGCCTGTGGTTCGTTCGCGTGGCCAACGAAGACGGCGGGCTGATGCGGATGGAGTTCGACGAGCGGGTGCTGGACATCGGCAACTTGCCCCCCGCCCTGCTACGCAACATGCCGGGACTGGACATGGACGTGCTGCGGGCAGGCCTGGCGACCGCCCAGCGCGGCCTGCGCCACTACGAGGGCGAAGGCGAGTGGGTGGCGTGGCGGCGCAACGATGTCCCACCACCGGCCGCGCCGCCGGCCACGCCGCCGCCTACACCCGATCCAGACCCTGCTTGAGATCCGCCAGAATGTCCTCGGGCGTTTCCAGCCCGACCGACAGCCGCAGCAGGCCTTCCGACAGCCCATAGCGCTCGCGGTCCTCGGCCGAGTAGCTGGCATGCGTCATCGACGCCGGATGCTGGATCAGCGTCTCGGGATCGCCCAGGCTGACGGCGATGCGCGCCAGCTTCAGGCTATTCAAAAGCGTCTTGCCGGCCACCAGACCGCCCTTCAGCTCGAAAGCCACCAGGCCGCCGCCTGCCGCCTGCTGGCGCTGCGCAATGTCGGCGCCCGCCGTGCCGGCCAGGCCCGGGTAGAACACGTCGGCCACCGCCGGATGCTCGCGCAGCAGCTTGGCCACCTGCAGCGCGGACTCGCTATGGCGCTGCACGCGCAGCTCCAGCGTCTTGATCCCGCGCAGCACCAGAAAGGCCGTAAACGGCGACAGCGTCGCGCCCGTGAAGTACCGCAAGCCTTGCAGCCGAATGGCGTCGATGTGCTGCTTGCGGCCCAGCACAGCGCCCGCCAGCAGGTCGCCGTGCCCGCCCAGGTATTTGGTGGCCGAATGCAGCACAATGTCCGCGCCGTGTTCCAGCGGACGCTGCAGCACCGGCGTGGCGAAGGTGTTGTCGACGATGGTCAGCAGCCCCTTGCCGCGCGCGATGGCCGAGATGGCCGCAATGTCCACGAGGCGCAGGTTCGGATTGGCGGGGGTCTCGAAGTACACCGCCCGGGTCTTGGGGCCGATGGCGGCGGCCACGGACTGCGGCTGCGTGAAATCCGCGAACACGGCGCGCACGCCGAATCGGGACAGGCCCTGCGTGAACAGCGTGAAGGCCGTGCCGTAGACGATCTGGTCGACCACGATCTCGTCACCGCTTTGCAGCAGCGAGAACAGGGTGGCCGAAATGGCCGCCATGCCCGAGGCCGTCACCACGCCGGCCTCGGCGCCTTCCAGTGACGCCAGACGCTCTTCCAGCAGCGCCTGCGTCGGATTACGCGTCCGGCCGTAGACATAGCCTTCTTCGCCAAGCCGGATCCGGTCAAAGGCCTCGATGCTGTCCTGCGTGTAGGTGGACGTCAGATACAGCGGCGGCGACAGCGCCCCCTGTTCGTCCAGCGGGTCGTAACCCAGGTGAATGGCGCGGGTCGCAAAGCCCTGCTGCGCGGGGTCGGTCATGGTGGTCACTCCTGTCATGGGTGGGTGCAGGGGCGCGTCGCGCCTGCCTGGAAATCGGAAATCGCCGCCGGTCCGCGGCATTGACGGGGCCGAAGCGAGTCTTTACAGTCAAACGCCGTATCCCCGTTTTCGTGCGCGACATGAACGACCCGCAAGCGCCCGCCGTGGCCGCCGGCCCGGCGGTCACCCCCGCGAAACCACCCCAACCCGGCTGGCTGCTCAAGGCCGCCACCTGTCTGGTCTATTCCGCGATGTTGGCGTGGGCTGTCTACAGCAGCCGGCCCGCCACCATGCTGGACGTCGCCAAGCTGGCCTTCGGCGGCGCCATTCTTCTGGGCCTCGTGCTGTTTGCCGTTCTGGGCGTCTTTTCGATCTGGACCCGCTTTCGCACGCCGCGCAACCGCTTGCGCATCATGTTGGGCGCGGGGGTGTTTCTGCTGGCCGCCGTGGCCGGGCCGCTTGCCGAGCGCAACCACGACAACCGCCAGCGCGATATCGCCAACACCGAAATCCGCAAGGCCATCGACGCGCTGCGCCTGCAGGCCGGCGGCGGCAGCGGCGCGCCCGAAGACATGCCTGCCATCGACCCCTCGCCCAAGGCCACCGGTCCATACGGCGAAATGGAACGGGCCATGAAGACCATCGCGGGCGAACGGCTGGCACAGCATCGCGCCTACCTGCAGGAACTGAAGGAAATCGGCCTGCCCAAGCTGTTCGACGCACGGCGCCTGGCGCGCGACTCGGGCCTGATCGAAAGCCGCCTGATCCTGGAACAGGCCGAACAGCTTGTGCCGGGCTACCGCGAGCAAAGCATGGACGTGTTGAACGGAATGCCGGCGCTGGTGCGCTCGCTGACCATCGCCGAGCCGGAAAAAGACAAGATCCTGAAAGCGCTGCAGGAGTCGCGCGCGGCCAGCGAAGAAAAACTGGCGCGCGTCTGGGACCTGGAAACGCAGATCCTGCATGAGTTCGGGCTGATGATCACGCTGCTCGATGACAACCGGCAGTTCTGGTACGCGGACCGCGACGAGCTGATGTTCGGCCGCGACGCCGACCTGGCGCGCTTTCATCAGCACCAGGACGCCGTCAACCGCCTGGCCGGCGAGCAGGAGCGGCTGGCGACGCAATCCCTGGCGTCCATGCCGCAGGCGCCATTGCGCTAAGCCGGATGATCTTTCGCGCGCGGCTCGCATCGTTTACCGCTTGTGGTCGGCGCGGCGCGACAGCCACTCGCCGGTGAACTGCACGATCGACACCAGCGCGATCAGGATGACGATCACCTCGAACATCACCCGCGTCTCGTAACGCTCGTACCCGTAGCGGATTGCCAGGTCGCCCAGGCCGCCCGCCCCAACCGCGCCGGCCATCGCCGACGCGTTGATCATGGCGATGACGCTGACCGTCATGCCGCCGATGATGCCCGGCAGAGCCTCGGGCAGCAGCACGTGGCGCACGATGTGCCAGCGCCGGCAGCCCATGGCACGCGCCGCCTCGACCAGACCGTGATCCACGTCGTTCAGGCTGACCTGCGCAATGCGCGCAAAGAACGGAATCAGGTTGGCAGACAGCGGCACGATGGCCGCCCAGGTGCCGAGCGTCGTGCCCACCAGAAAGCGCGTGAAGGGCAGCATCGCGACCAGCAGGATGATGAACGGGATGGCGCGAAACGTGTTCACCGTGATCGACAGCGCCTTGTTGAAACGCGGGCGCGGGTAGAGATTGCCCGGTGCGGTGATGGTCAGCACCACGGCCAGCGCCAGGCCGGTCGCGATGGCAATGGCGGCGGAAATGCTCACCATCGTCAGGGTCTGCAGAAACGCCTGCAGGTACTTGTCAAGCATCGGTAGCGACATAGCCCAGCACCTTGATCTGATCGGCCACCAGCGCGGCGCGCGCGGCCTCTTCCTGTAAAGCGTGCGCGGGCACCGACACCAGCAGACTGCCCTGCGCATGGCCGCGCAGCCGGTCCAGCCCGCCATGCAGCAGCGTCGCGCCTGGTCCCATCGCGGCCAGCGCCTGCAGCGACACGCCGTCCGGCCGGCCTTGTCCGGTGAAGCGCAGGCGCAGCACGGCGACACCGGGGCGCCCTTGCAGGTCCGGCACCAGCCGGGCCGCCAGGTCCGCGGGCAGATCGTGTTGCAGCGGCCGCAGCAGCGCGCGCGTGGCGTCGGCCTGCGGATTGCCGAACACGCGCCACACCTCGCCCAGTTCCACGTTGCGGCCGCCGTCCAGCACCAGCACGTTGTGGCAGACCTCGCGGATCACGGCCATGTCATGCGTGATCAGCACGACAGTCAGGCCCAGCTTGCGGTTGATGTCCAGCAGCAGGCCCAGGATCGACTGCGTGGTCTCGGGGTCCAGCGCGGATGTCGCCTCGTCGCACAGCAGGATCTCGGGGTTGTGGACCAGCGCCCGCGCAATGCCCACGCGCTGCTTCTGGCCGCCGGACAGCTTTGACGGATACACGTCGGCCTTGTCCCGCAGGCCCACCATGTCCAGCAGCGCGTCCACCCGCGCCCGTGCGGCAGCAGGCTTTACGCCTGCCACCCGCAGCGGCAGCGCGACGTTCTCGGCAACCGTCTTGGCGGACAGCAGGTTGAAGTGCTGGAAGATCATGCCGATCCGGCGGCGCAGGCCGACGAGCGCATCCTCGTCCAGGCTGCTCACGTCCACACCGTCCACCCGCACGCGGCCGGCGCTGGGGCGCTCCAGCATGTTGATCGAGCGCAGCAGCGTCGACTTGCCCGCCCCGCTGCGTCCGATGATGCCGAACACCTCGCCGCGCGTGATCGAAAACGACACATCCGACAGCGCCGCGACGGGGCCCGCAGGTCCTTGATATTGCTTCTGCAGGCCCTCGAACACGATGTGCGCGTCGCGCGCTGGCGATTGCGCTGCGCCGGCGGCGTCCGCGGGCAGGGAAAGTTCGCGTTGCATCTTGGCTCAGAAGACCGGAATCACCGAGCCTTCGAACTTGGTCAGGATGAACTGGCGCACTTCTTCCGAGTGGTACGCCTTGACCAGCGCGGGCACCCACGGCGCGTCCTTGTCCTTCTCGCGCACGACGATGATGTTCACGTAGGGGTTGTTCTCTTTCTTCTCGACCGCGATGCCGTCGCGCGTGGCGATCAGCCCGGCCTGGTAGGCAAAGCTGTTGACGATGGCGGCGGTGTCCACGTCGGGCAGCGAGCGCGCCAGCACGACCGATGCGCTTTCCACGAAGTCGAGCTTCTTGGGATTGGACGTCACGTCGGCCAGCGTGGCGGTGCCGGTGGCCGGATCGAAGCCCTCTTTCAGCGTGATCAGGCCTTGGTCGCGCAGGATGACCAGCGCGCGCGTCTGGTTGCTGGGGTCATTGGGAATGCCCACCTTCGCGCCATCCGGCAATTCCTTGAGCGACTTGTACTTCTTGGAATAGAACGCGATGGGCGAGATCAGCGTGTTGGCGACGGGCACCAGCTTGTAGCCGCGCTGCTTGATCTGGTCATTCAGAAAGGGAATGTGCTGGAAGGCATTGGCCTCCAGGTCGCCGTTGTTCAGCGCCTCGTTCGGGCTGGCGGTGCCGGTGATGACGACGGGCTCGACGGCCAGGCCATTTTTCTTGGCCACCTGCGTCACCACTTCCCAGATCTGCTCGTCCACCCCGCCGCGCACGCCCACCTTGAGCGGCTTCGGGTCTGCCGAGAACGCCGGGCCGTGGAACATCGCGGCCGAGGCCAGCACGGCGCCCAAGACGCGCTTGAACAGCGGCTTCCATGCCATGCGCGATTGCCGCGCGCCGTGGGAAACGCCTGCATCCGCGGAAGCCCCGGCGGCAAGAATACGCATAGTCATGATGGAATCGCCTCTAAGTCAACGCAGTTATGAGAGAGACGATTCTAGGGACGGGACTTATGCGCGCGAACGAATAGTTGGTTGAGTCGTTATTACGGGGTTTTTTCGATATGGCGCGTGGGCATATGGCACGCCGGGCACGCGCCTGACGTGCAGTCCCGCGTGGCCGTTCAGAACGGTTTGACCACGGCCAGCGTCACGATGGCTGTCGCCGCCAGCACGACAAAGGGCGCCTGCAGATCGATCAGGGGCGGCCGCTTGCCGCTGCCGCCGGCCATGCGCCGCAGCGATGCGCTTTGCATGCCGAGCAATGCGGACAGGCTCAGCGCAAAGGCCACCTTGATCCAGATCCAGTTCATCGCAAACCACCCGAACGTCATGGCCAGGTGCAGGCCGATAAGCCACGTGATGACCATGGCGGGCGTGGTGACGAAGAGCGTCCAGCGGCGCAGCGCATGAAGCATCTTGCGCTCCTTCGGCGCGTCTTCGCCGTCCTGGGGTTGCGAGGTCAGAAGGAACAGGGCAACGAAGAGCGAGCCGCAAAGCCACGCGACTGCGGCCGCAACGTGGGCCATTTTGAGGAGTTGGTAGGTCATGGGCGGCATTATCGCCGCTCGCGGCAGACCGGCGTCGGCGTGG
>CBHWAL010000039.1:0-14875 GCA_966111495.1 uncultured Achromobacter sp.
CGCATTCGGATGTGGGCGGTGGGTATCAGGATGGGAGCTTTCAGACGCTGCCGGCGTCGTGGTTGCAGGAAAAGGCACGGCAGGCGGGGCTGGAGACGGGGACGGTGCAGCGGATCTCGACCGATTATGAACAGTGCGAACCGCATGATTCGTACAAGGAGTTCACGGAAAAGGTGCCGATTCCGGTGAAGCGCCGGCCCAGGGTGTGGGATCGGGAGACGGTGTTGAACCTGACGATCGATGATCGGTTGCTCGGGAGGTTTGAGCGGAATCAGGCGTTTTTGAAGGAGTATCCGGACTTCAGGGATGCGTTGGGAAAGTTGGAGGTGGGCAGGTAAAGCTTCCGCCGCGAAATCCGAGGGTGATCAGGCAGCCTCGTGCAGGCGCATTTCCACACGCAGCCCGGCGGCCGCCGCCATGTTGACCAAAGCATCCAACCCAAACAGATTGATCTTGCCGCGCATCAGGTCCGACACGCGGGGCTGCGTTACGCCAAATAGGCGGGCAGCCTGGGCCTGGCTCATCCCCGACTGCGCAAGGTGACTCGTCAAAGCCATCATGAGGACGGAACGCAACTTCATGTTTTCCGCTTCCGACGGCGTGCTTTCGATGGCGTCCCAGACGCTGTCGTATCGTTGCTTGCTCATGGTGTTAGCTCCTTCAACAAGTGCCGGTAACGCTTTGCGGGCAAATGCAGGTCAACCTTGCCCCGCCTATCCAACTGGGGCATCGCACCAACAACACTTGATTCGTCGGACATGTGTTCACCCCACCCGCCAGCCAGCCAGCGAACAATGTCGCAAGGAACGACCTGGGGTGTCGATGAGGAATGGTCTGAATTTGCAGGGGTTCTGCGCAGGATCACCCCGCCAAATACTCCAACGCCACACTGGCCGCCAGCGCCTCGCGCTTCACCGCGGCTACCACCGCCCCGTCGCCGACCACAGCATCGGCCCCACGCGTACGTTCACGGTGACGGGCAGACCGGGTTCCTCAAAGCCCACGATGGTCGGGCCTTTTTTGCCGATGGCGGCGATGCATCACGTACCAGCCAGGCTTTCGCGCGGCCGAACAAGAGCGGGTTTTGCGAGGTGTCGGGCACCCACGGAGATCATTAATTTTTCGCGGCTTCTAGCGACGAGCTTGTCTTCGCAATGAAAGACTCATCTTCATTGTTGATGCTATCCAGAAGGCGAACCACCGCGCCTTTTATGTCCACGGAAGATTGCCTAACGTCGGCCACCAGGACAGCTCGGGCGGATTCGCTGTTGATCACACGCATGATCAATATTGACGCCCACGCCGGTGCGCCTTCGACTAACTTCGGCACGACTTCCAAGAAACTTCGCACGTAAGTGGTGTCATCAAACGATTCGGCAGCATGAATCAGCGAAAACATGCCTTCGTCGTATAACGCATCATCACTGAGAAGACGCAGCAAGACACCAATACACTCCGGACTACCAAATTCCATTACTTCGGAAACGGCCGCATCGATCGCGGCGACATCGTCTCCGCGCGTCGTTGCAACCACCTGTTCCAGTACCAACAAAGCGGTGCTCAGGGATTCTGCCATTTTCATCTGATCAAAAGGGAATTGTGAATGATTGGACCCAATTCCGTTTACTCCTCGCGACCAACTCGAAAGCAGTACAAAAGCCCTCATGGCGCCGACCAAGATTACATACAACACGGCGAAATAGCGCCTCGTCATAAACTGCCCGCGGCGAGCAACGATATCTCATCTACACCCTAAACGGATTAATTGATTGGCAGGACAGGTACGAAATGAGCAACCAACACGTCGAAGTGAGCAAATTCCTGAGTTATGTATTGCGCCATGAACCGCACGCCATCGGTTTGACCTTGGATCGTGAAGGGTGGGCAGACATTGATTCGCTCATTGCTTGCGCGCAGCAATCAGGCCGATCACTAGATCTCGCGCTGATCCGGGATATTGTCGACAGCAACGACAAGAAGCGTTTCGCACTATCTGAGGATGGCCGGCGAATTCGCGCTGTGCAGGGGCATTCGACCGATACCGTCGCCCTACAACACGAGCCCCTGCAGCCGCCGGAGTTTCTTCATCACGGTACGGCCACGCGCTTTTTGGATTCGATCATGGCGCAGGGTTTGCGTCCGGGCGAACGCCACCATGTCCATCTGTCGGCAGATATTTCGACCGCAACCGCGGTTGGGAAGCGCTACGGCACGCCGGTCGTTTTAAGAATCGACGCATTGCGGATGCACCAGCAGGGATTCGTATTCTTTCAAGCGGACAACGGGGTTTGGCTAACCGAACGTGTGCCCGCCGAATTCCTGTCGGCTTGAGGACTTAAACCGCCACGTACCCCAACGCCACACTGGCCGCCAGCGCCTCGCGCTTTACCGCGGCCACCACTGCCCCTCCCTCGGACACATCAAACCCGCCCGTCGCGCCCAGCGCGGTCAATACCGCGCAGACGCGACCGGTATGGTCATACAGCGGCGCCGACACGGCGCTGATGCCGCGCAGATTGGTGTCTTTCACCGTGGCGCACCCCGCCGCCCGTACATCGCGCCGCAAGACGCCGATGGGGTCATTCCGATCCAGCAGATCGCGCTGCTCGGCCGGTGCGCCGGCCAGTTCGGCTTCCGCCAGCGCCCGCACCGGTGCCTCGTCCAGCAAACCCAGAAAAGCCCGCCCCGTCGCCGACCACAGCATCGACAGCACCGACCCCACGCGTACGTTCACGGTGACGGGCAGGCCGGGTTCCTCGAAGCGCACGATGGTCGGGCCTTTGTTGCCCATGACGGCGATGAAGCACGTGACGGCCAGGCTTTCGCGCAAGCGAACGAGCGCGGGTTCGCCGATGCGTAAGGGATCGGCCTGGCGCATGGCGGCTACCCCTACATAAAGCGCTTCTAGGCCCAGGTGATATTGCTGCGTCGCCACTTCCTGGTCGACCAAACCTTCGGCGATGAGACTCATGAGGTAGCGGTGCACCTTGGCGGGACTTTCGCCGACGTGGGCGGCCAGCGCGGTGAGGCTGGCGCGGCCGCCCAAGCGAGCAAGCCCTTTCAGGACGGACATGCCGGTTTCCGCAGACTGGACCCGCTGCCGGCGTTCGCGAGGCCGGACGGCGGCCGGATCTTGGGCGGATTCGAGGTCGGATTCGGGCGGCAAGGCGGCTTTGCTCATGGGGGAATACAACTCCGAGGGCAGGCGCTCGCCGGCAAACGAGGGACCGAAAGCCTGGAGCGGCACTAAGGTTAACCCTTCTTCAAAAATTACGCATTGCGTATATGCTTTACGCAAACAAGGAATGCACTTTTGACATTCCACAACGAGGAGACTTGTCCATGCGCAGTGTTAAACACCACATCCTGGCCGGCCTGATGGCCCTGCCCCTCTTGGCTTGTGCCAACGCGTCCGCGCAGCAGGCGGCTGCGGACTACCCGTCCAAGCCCGTGCGCTGGATCGTGCCGTACGCCGCGGGCGGCGGGTCGGATTTCCTGGCGCGTAGCATCGGGCAGGGATTGACCGGACGCCTGCACCAGCCGGTGGTGATCGAGAACAAGCCGGGCGGGAACACGTCCATTGCGGCGTCGGAAACGGCGCGCGCCCCGGCCGACGGCTACACGATGCTGTCTGCGGACAACGGCACGCTGGTGTTCAACCCGGCGCTCTACAAGAAGCTGTCGTATGACCCGGCGAAGGATCTGGCGCCCGTCACGCTGATGGGGCGGTTTCCGATGATCCTGGTGGTTGGTCCGGCCATGAAGGTCAACTCGGCCAAGGAATTTCTGGCCGAAGCCAAGGCGCGCAAGGAAGGCCTGGACTACGCGTCGGCCGGCGCGGGCAGTCCGCACCATCTGGCAATGGAGTTGCTGAAGGTCGAGGCGGGGCTGACCCTGACGCACGTGCCCTACCGCGGCGCGTCGCCCGCGCTGGCGGACGTGGCCGGCGGGCAGGTGCCCGCGATGATGGTGGACCTGGCCGCTGGCGCCGGTTTCATCAACGGCGGCAAGGTCAAGGCGCTGGCGGTTGCCAATCCGACCCGCCTGCCGCAGTTGCCCGACGTGCCGACCTTTGCCTAAATCGGCCTGAAGAACGTGGAAGCCGCCGCGCAGGTCGGCGTGGTGGTGCCCGCTGCAACGCCCAAGCCCGTGATCGACGCGCTGAACAAGCAGGTGGTCGCGACCATCAACGATCCCGCCACGCGCCAGCGCCTGGTGGAGTTCGGCATCGAGCCGATCGGCAACACGCCCGCGCAGTACGCCGAGATGCTGACTGCTGAGCGCGCCCGCTGGCAGAAGCTGATCAAGGATCTGGGCATCACGCTGGACTGAGCATCACGCTGGACGGCATCACGCTGAACCCGCTTCACCGGCTCGCCGCACGCCATCTGCTGCACGCATATGCCGCACGCATTTGTCGTACACCCCATGCAGAACCCCGCGGCGGGCCCGCAAGACGAACACACGGAACGACCTCATGAACCAAGCATCCGCCACCTCGCGCCCTTCGGGCTGTCCCATCGATCACACGGCACTAGCTGCGGCGCAGAGCCCGACAGGCTGTCCGGTCAGCGCGCGCGCCGCCGAGTTCGACCCCTTCGGCGACGGCTATCAGCAGGACCCGCCGGAATACGTGCGGTGGGCGCGCGATCAGGAGCCGGTGTTCTATAGCCCGCAACTGGGCTATTGGGTCGTGACGCGTTACGACGACATCAAGGCGATCTTCCGCGACAACATCACGTTCAGTCCGTCAATCGCGCTGGAGAAGATCACGCCGACGGGGCCGGAGGCCAACGCGGTGCTGGCGTCATATGGCTATGCCATGAACCGCACGCTGGTGAATGAGGACGAGCCCGCGCACATGCCGCGCCGCCGCGTGTTGATGGACCCGTTCACGCCCGAGGAATTGAAGCACCACGAACCGATGGTGCGCCGCCTCACGCGCGAGTACGTGGACCGCTTCATCGACGACGGTCGCGCGGATCTCGTCGATCAGATGCTGTGGGAGGTGCCGCTCACCGTGGCGCTGCATTTTCTGGGCGTGCCCGAAGAAGACATGGATCTGCTGCGGCAGTATTCCATCGCGCACACTGTGAACACCTGGGGCCGTCCGAAGCCGGAGGAACAGGTTGCCGTTGCGCATGCAGTCGGCAATTTCTGGCAGTTGGCCGGCAAGATCCTGGACAAGATGCGGCAGGATCCGTCCGGCCCCGGCTGGATGCAATATGGCCTGCGCAAGCAGCTGACGCATCCGGACGTGGTGACCGATTCGTACCTGCATTCGATGATGATGGCCGGCATCGTGGCGGCGCACGAGACGACTGCAAACGCGTCGGCCAACGCGTTCAAGCTGCTGCTGCAGCATCCGCAGGCTTGGCGCGAGATCTGCGAGGATCCGAACCTGATTCCCAATGCGGTCGAGGAATGCCTGCGCCACAACGGCTCGGTCGCGGCTTGGCGGCGGCTGGCCACGCGCGATGTGGAGATCGCGGGCGTGGCGATTCCGGCCGGCTCCAAGCTGTTGATCGTGACCTCGTCGGCCAACCACGACGAGGGCCAGTTTGAAGACGCGGACCTCTTCGACATCCGCCGCGAGAACGCCAGCGATCAGCTCACTTTCGGTTATGGCTCGCATCAGTGCATGGGCAAGAACTTGGCACGCATGGAGGTGCAGATCTTCCTGGAAGAGCTGACCCGCCGTCTGCCGCAATTGAAGCTGGCGGAACAGTCCTTCACCTATGTGCCCAACACCTCCTTCCGTGGGCCGGAACACCTGTGGGTGGAATGGGATCCGGCGCAGAACCCGGAGCGCGCGAACCCTTCCCTGCTGGAAAATAGGCATCCCGTGCGCATCGGCGAGCCTTCATCGCAGGCCATCACCCGGCCCGTCGTGGTGCAAAGCGCCGAGCAAGCCGCCGACGGCATCCTGCGGCTGCGTCTGGTGTCACCAGACGGCAAGCCCCTGCCCCGCTGGTCGCCCGGCTCGCACATCGACGTGGAATGCGGCGACACTGGCCTGTCGCGCCAGTACTCGCTGTGCGGCGACCCGGCCGAGACCGGCGTGTTTGAAATTGCCGTGCTGCGCGAGGCGGATGGCCGTGGCGGCTCGGCGTGGATGCACGCGAACGCCACGCCCGGTGCGCGCCTGCGCATTCGTGGTCCGCGCAATCACTTCCGGATGGACGAGTCGGCCTCGAAGCTCATCCTGATCGCGGGCGGCATCGGCATCACGCCGATCAGCGCCATGGCGCGGCGTGCGCAGGAGCTGGGGCTGGATTATGAATTGCATTACAGCGGGCGTTCGCGCGGCTGCATGGCGCTGGCGGACGAACTGGAGGTGCTGCACGGTGATCGTCTGCATCTGCACGTGAAGGACGAAGGCAGCCGCGCCGATTATGCGGCCTTGCTTGCCGAACCGCGCGCGGGCGCGCAGGTCTATGCCTGCGGACCGCAAGGCCTGCTGGACGCGCTGGCCGGTTGCTGCGCGGCGTGGCCGGAAGATGCGCTGCGGGTGGAGCACTTCCATTCCACGCTCGGGACGTTAGATCCGTCGAAGGAGCAGGCCTTTGAGGCAGTGCTGAAGGATTCGGGCATCGTCATCACCGTGCCCGCGGATCAAACGCTGCTGACGGCGTTGCGTGGCGCCAATATCGATGTGCAGAGCGATTGCGAAGAAGGGTTGTGCGGGTCGTGCGAGGTGCGCGTGCTGGAAGGCGACATCGACCATCGCGACGTCGTGCTGACGCGGGCGGAACGTGAGGCGAATAACAAGATGATGGCTTGCTGCTCGCGGTCTTGCGGGGGGAAGAAGGTGGTGTTGGAGCTGTAGGCGGCTGGGGTGGGCTGATGCCGGTGTCAGACACCCGGGTGAGAAGCTGCCGGGCTTGCTGCGGTGGCGCAGGGGTGTCAGACACCTGGTGAACTTGAGGCGGAGCGGAATGGGCCTGGTGTCTGACACCCGACTGAAGTATCAGACCAAATGAGGTGTCTGACACCACGACGAAATATCGGACCGAATGAGGTGTCTGACACCCTGGTGAGAGGCTGCCGGGCTTGCCGCGGTGGTGCAAGGGTGTCAGACACCTGGCAGACTTGGCAGCGACTTGGCAACGCGCGCCCCCAAAAAAAACGCCCCGGCGTTTACGCCGGGGCTATCCCTGCACCACACACTGCTGCTTGCTCTTTCGTCCCGATCAGTTCGGGAACACCTTGATCTGGTCGCTCTTCAACACCTCAGGCGTGAGGCTCTTTTCGATCCAAGCCATCGACGTATCCGTCACCCCCGGCGTCACCAGCTCAGCCGGCACGATGGTGATGTCGGCCAGGACCTTGAACGGGTATTTGTCGCTCTTCTTGGTCACGCCGAACAACTGCGCTTCCAACGCCTGGCCGTCGGCGCGGTGCATCTTCACTTCGCGGCCGTAGCCCTTGAAGCTGACGTCGTGCATCGCCGCCGCGACCTGTTCAGGGGTGGGCCAGTTGCCGCCGTTGTCCTTGATGGCCTTTTCGTAGCCGGCCTTCAGGCCGTTGATGCCTTGCACCATGTGATAGACCGAGTAGATCGGGTAGGCGCCGGTCTTGTCGTGGAATTTCTTCACGAAGGCCTGGTGCTTGGGATCGTCCTTGGTTTCCGGATGCAGGAAGTAGTGATCGCCGCGTGCGCCGACCAGCACGCCTTCGGGCAGGGCGTTGCCCAGGCGCTCCAGCGAGCTTTCGGCCAGAGACAGCACGAAGGTCGAGTTCTTGAACAGGTTGCGCTGCGAGGCCTGGCGCACGAAGTTGTCCAGGTCGCCGCCCCATGAGGTGGAGACGATCACGTCAGGGCGCAGCGCCTGCAAACGGCTGATTTCGGTGGAGAAGTCGGCTGCGCCGAACTTGGGGAACATCTCGGCGACGACCTTGACGTCGGGCTTGAACTTCTTGAGCGCGGCCAGGAAGATGTCGCGCGAATCGCGGCCCCAGGCGTAGTCCTGGTTGACGATGGCGATGGTCTTGAAGTCGGGCTTCACCTTCATCAGGTACAGCACCTGCGCGACCATCTCGGTGGTGGCGTTGGCCTGCGTGCGCACGACGTACTTGTACTTCTTGCCTTCCAGCGCCTTTTCCGTGCCGCAGTCCCACAGCACGTTCAGCACCTTCAGGTCCTCGGCCACGGGCGCGACAATGTTGCAGTGGCCGCTGGAAATGGCCGACAGCATCACGCGCGTGCCGCCTTCGGCCAGACGCCGGTACTCGGACAGCAGCTTCTCGCCGCCGCCGCCTTCATCGATGTAGCTGGGCACGATCTTGACGCCGTCGATGCCGCCATTGGCGTTGATCTCCTCGATCAGGATGTCGGCCGCGTCGCGGGCCGGCACCCCGAACACGGACGCCGAGCCCGACAGGAAGGTCGAGATGCCGACGTTCAGTTCCTTGGGTTTGTCCGCAGCGATGGCCAGCGTGGCCAGGCCCGACAGCAGGGTGGCGCCCAGCAGGGACGCCAGTCTTGAGGTCTTCATGGTGTTGTCTCCAGTGTTGTTGATCGGGTCTGTGCCCTTAGAAAACGATGGCGTCGCGCAGGCTGCCGCCGGTGGCGAGGTGATCGAACCCCTCGTTGATCTGGTCCAGCGAAAACGATTGGCCCATCATCCGGTCGACCGGCAGGCGGCCGGCCTTGTACAGGTCGATGTAGCGGCTGATGTCGATGGCGGGCACGCCCGAGCCCAGGTAGCTGCCCCGGATCTCGCGCTCTTCGCCCACCATTTGCGACAGCGACAGCGGGAAGCTGAACTTGGGGTTGGGCAGGCCTGACGTCACGGTGGCGCCGCCGCGGCGCGTGAGCTTGTAGGCGGTCTCGAAGGCCGGCACGGCACCGGCCATGTCAAAGCCGAAGTCCACGCGGCCGCCAGCCAGATCCATGAGGTCGTCGTCGGTCTTGACCTGCTTCGGGTTGACGATGTGCGTGGCGCCCAATTCCTTGGCCAGCGCCAGCTTCTCGTCACTGAGGTCGATGGCGACCACACGGCGCGCGCCCGCGGCAACCGCCGCCAGCAGTGCGCTCAGGCCCACGCCGCCCAGCCCCACGATCGCGGCGGTGTCGCCCATTTTGATCCGCGCACGGTTGATGACGGCGCCGGCGCCAGTCAGCACGGCGCAACCGAACAGCGCGGCCTCGCGGTGGGACAGTTCGACGTTCACCTTGACGCACGAGCGCCGCGACACCACGGCGTATTCCGCGAAGCAGGACACGCCGGTGTGATGGTTGATGTATTCGTCGCCGATGTGCAGGCGGCGCTCGCCGCCCAGCAACGTTCCCTTGGTGTTGGCCACCGCGCCCGGTTCGCACAGCGCGGGCCGGCCTTCCATGCAGGGGTTGCAGCAGCCGCAGCTGGGCACGAACACCATGGCGACGTGATCGCCGGCCTTCAGGTCCGAGACGCCCGGCCCGGTTTCCACGACTTCGCCGGATGATTCATGCCCCAGCACGATCGGCACGCCGCGCGGCCGGTCGCCATTGATGACGGACAGGTCCGAATGGCACAGCCCGGCCGCGCGGATCCTGACCAGCACTTCACCGAACCCGGGAGGATCCAGCTCGATATCCGCAATGGTCAGGGGCCGGGTCTGCGCATACGGTCCTTCGACCCCCACTTGCCGCAATAACGCCGCTTTGATTTTCATGCGTCTTCATCCACAGAAGTGATCCGGACCGCGGCCGGATGCCGCGGCAAGCCGTCCTCCAAACCTATACCGTGCGTCCGCCGTCGACGGGGAATTCCACGCCGGTGATGAATTCAGCGGCATCGCTGGCCAGGAACAGCGCGGCCGCGGCCACGTCGGACGGCTGGCAGAAACGCCCCAGCGGAATCGTCGACACGAACTTCGCGCGGTTCTCCGGCGTGTCGGGCAACCCCATAAAGAGTTCGAACATGCCGGTCACGCCCATGACCGGGCAGATGGCGTTGACGCGGATGCCCTCGCCGCCCAGCTCCACGGCCATCGACTTGGACAGCACGTTGACCGCGCCCTTGGACGCGTTGTACCAACTGAGGCCCGGGCGCGGACGGATGCCGGCCGTCGACCCGATGTTCAGGATCACGCCGCGCTTTTGCTTGCGCATGACGGGCACGACGGCCTGGGCCATGTGATAGATCGACTTCACGTTGATGTCGAACATGCGGTCGAAGGTGGCCTCGTCCACATCTAGCATCGGCTGGTTCTTGTGCGTGATGGCGGCGTTGTTGACCACGATGTCGACAGCGCCGAACTTGTCGAGCGCGGCGCGCACCACGTTGTCGATGTCGGCGCGGCTGGACACGTCGGCCTTCACGGCCAGCGCGGCGTCGCCGATTTCAGCGGCCACGCGGTCGGCGGCCTCTTTATTGATGTCCGCAATTACGACCTTGGCGCCTTCCTTGGCGTACAGCTTGACGATGCCCTCGCCGAAACCGTTACCGCCGCCCGTGACGATCGCAACCTTGCCTTGCAACTGGCTCATTTCTTGTCTCCGTATTGTGCGCGGCGATCACTCGCCATAGAACTGAATCAGGGTCTTGGTCGTGCTCATTTCTTCCAGCGCGATGAAGCCTTTTTCCCGGCCGTGGCCGCTTTTCTTGACGCCGCCGAAGGGCAGCTCGACACCGCCGCCCGCGCCGAAGCCGTTGATGTAGACCTGGCCGCACTTGATGCCGCGCGCCACGCGCTGCTGGCGTCCGCCGTTCTCGGTCCAGACCGCGCCCAACAGGCCGTAATCCGTGGCGTTGGCCAGACGGATGGCCTCGGCCTCGTCGGCGAACGGCAGCGCGACCAGCACCGGCCCGAAGATCTCCTGCGTCAGCAGGTCGCTGTCATGGCTGGTGGCGGCAAAAAGCGTGGGTTTGACGAAGTAGCCGCCCTGCGGCACGCCATCGGCAATGCCGCCTTCGGCCGCGACCTGCAGGCCCTCGGACAGGCCCTTGGCGATGTAGCGGTTGACGCGGTCGTACTGCGCCTTGTTGACGACGGGACCGCAGGTCAGGTCCATGTCCGGCGTGCCGGCGCGCACCTTCGAAAATTCCTCGCCCAGCGCCTTCATGAAGTCGGCGTAGATGCCCTTTTGCACCAGCAGCCGGCTGCCCGCGGTGCAGGTCTGGCCGGTGTTGTGGACGATGCCCTTGACGATGGCCGGAATGGCGAGCTTGTAGTTGGCGTCGTCAAAGACGATGTGCGCCGACTTGCCTCCCAGTTCCAGCACGCACTTGACCGCGTTAAGCGCGGCGGCCTGCTGGACCAGCACGCCGACTTCGTTCGAGCCGGTGAAGGTGATGAAGTTGATGCCGGGATGGCGCGACAGCGCGGCGCCCGCCTCTTCGCCCAGACCCGAAACAATGTTCAGCGCGCCCGGCGGAAAGCCGACTTCCAGCGCCAGTTCGGCCACGCGGATGATCGACAGGCACGCGTCCTCGGCGGGCTTGACGACGGCGGCGTTGCCCATGGCAAGCGCCGGCGCCACGCTGCGGCCGAACATCTGCGCGGGGTAGTTCCACGGAATGATGTGCGCGGTGACGCCCAGCGGCTCGCGGATGAGCTGCACCGAATAATCTTTCTGGAACGGGATGGTCTGGCCGTGGACCTTGTCGGCCGCGCCGCCGTAGAACTCGAAGTAGCGGGCCAGCACGGTGATGTCGCCGCGCGCCGTGGACATCGGCTTGCCGGTATCGCGCGACTCCAGCTGCGCCAGTTCTTCGTGGTGCGCCAGCACGCTTTCGCCCAGGCGCATCAGCAAGCGGCCGCGTTCCAGCGCCGTCATGTCGCCCCACGCACCTTCCAGCGCGTCGCGGGCGGCCTGCACGGCCACGTTGACGTCGGCCTGCTGGCCGCGCGGGATGGTGGTGAACACCTCGCCGTCTACGGGAGAAACGACCTCGATCGTGCGCCCGTCCTGGGCATCGACCTGGCGGCCGCCGATAATCATCTGCGTCATAGGAATGTCTCCGTGGGGTATCAGTTCAGCGTGATCGAGCCGCGCTCGATCGTCCATATCTGGTCGGGGATGTCGCCCAGCAGCTTTACGTTGGATTCGGTGATGACCACGCACAGGTCGGGCTGCATTTCCTTGAGCCTGCCCAGCGCCTCGGTGTAGTCGCGCGCCAGCTTCGGCGCGAGCCCCTGGAAGGGTTCATCCAGCATCAAGAGCCGCGTGCCGACCATGACGGCGCGCGCCAGCGCGACCATCTTGCCCTGCCCGCCCGACAGTGCGGAGCCGGACCGCTTGAGCATGGGCTCCAGCTGCGGCACCACCTTCAGCACGGTGTCCATGCGAGCCTGGATCTCGGCCTTGGACTGGCCTTGCACTTCGCACGGCAGGTGCAGGTTTTCCTCGACGGTCATGGTCGGGAAGATGACGCGGTCTTCGGGCGCGTAGCCCACTTTCATTGCGGCGCGCTTGTGGCCGGGCAACGACGTGAGGTCGGTGCCGTCGAACGCGATCTTGCCGGAGCGGATGCGCGTCAGGCCCATGATGGTGCGCAGCAGCGTGGTCTTGCCCGCGCCGTTGCGCCCGACGATGCCGATGGTGCGGGACGCTTCGAAGCTGGCGCTGACGTCGCGCAGGATGCGATTGCCTGCCAGGTCGACGTTGATGGCCGATAGATTCAACATGGTTCAGGCCCCCAGCACTTCGCTTCTGATCTGCGGATTGTGCAAGACTTCCTCGGGCGAGCCGTCCGCGGCCACCTTGCCCGCGATCCACGCCGCCACGCGGGTGGCGTAGCGCGACACGATGTCCACGTCGTGCTCGACGAACCAGCTTGTCACGCGGCGCTCGTCCAGCGCGTGCATCACGGTTTCCATCAGCGCGAACTTGTCTTCCGACGCGACGCCGCTGGTGGGTTCGTCCATGATCAGCAGCTTGGGCTGCAACGCCAGCGCCATCGCCACGTCCAGCAGCTTGCGCTTGCCTTCGGGCAGCTCGATGCAGGCTTCGTCGGCGTCGGGCAAGAGGCCCACCAGTTCCAGCGTCGCGTCCACTTCGCGCGCGTCGATGGTGCTTTCCAAGGAGCGGAACCAGCTCAGCTCCTTGTTGCGGCGCGCCGCCGCGATCTGCACGCACTGGCGCACGGTGTGCTCGGTGAACAGCTGCGGCAGCTGGAACGAACGCCCCATGCCCAGCCGCACGATCTTGCGCGGCGCCATAGCGGTGACGTCCTTGCCGTCGAAGTAGACCTTGCCCTTGGCGGGCGTGAGGTAACCCGTGCAGATGTTGATAAACGTGGTCTTGCCCGCGCCGTTCTGGCCAATCACCGCCAGGCGTTCGCCTTCGTGCAGTTCGAAGTTGATGTTGTCGGCGGCCACCACGCCGCCGAAGGCCAGGTACAAGTCGGTGGTTTGAATGAGGGGTTTCATCATCAGTTCCTTGCTGCGACCTGCACGGGCGCCTGCGCGCGGCGTTGCGCACGTTCACGCGATTTGATGCGCTTGGCGATCTGGCCCACGAAGCCCGTGGGGAACATGAAGATGACCAGAATCAGCGTGAGGCCCAACAGGAACTGCCAGAGACCGGGGAAGTAGGCAGCGGACACGAGCTTCACGGATTCAAAGCCCACCGCGCCCAGGAACGCGCCGGCGGCATGGCCCGCGCCGCCCAGGATGGTGATGAAGACGAACTCGCCCGAGCGCAGCCACGAGCCGATTTCCGGCGTGACCAGCCCCTGCATCAGCGCGAGGATCGCGCCCGAGAATCCGACCACCACCGCCGACAGCAGGTAACCCTTCCACATGATGAAGTAGGCGGAGAAACCCAGATATTCGATCCGCGTTTCGTTGGTCTTGATGGCCGACAGCGCCTGGCCGCTGCCCGAGCGGAAGTAACGCTGCACCCACCACGCCAGCACCAGCGACAGGACCAGCGTCAGCACCAGCAGCGCGCGTTCGAAGGATTCGCGCTCCATCACGATGCCGGCCATGGTCGGACGCACGATGCGCATGCCGTCGGAACCGCCGGTCAGCGTGTAGAGCTTGCCCAAGAGCGCAAACAGCACCATGCTGAGCGCCAAATTCAACATGCCGAAGAAGATGCCGCGGTAACGCACCACGAACAGGCCGATTACGACGGCGGCGACGAAGCTGGCGACAACGCCGGCCAGGATCAGCACCAGCGCATCCAGGCCCGGCATGGCCTTGGCCAGGAACGCCACCGTGTACGCCGAGATGCACGCGAACATGGCGTGGCCGAACGAGATCTGGCCGGCGCGCGCCATCACCGACACGCCCAGCGCGGCAATCGCGTAGGTCAGGCCGATGACGATGGGCGTGATGGTCCAGGAATAGGTGTAGCCAAGGAACAGCGTGAACAATGCGGCCAGCAGGCTGAGGACAGGGACTTTCATCAGATCGTCCTCGCTTGAGCGACGGTGAACAGGCCGTGCGGGCGGATGATCAACACCAGCACCATGATGATGTACGGCACGGCGACTTCCAGCTCCGGCGCCGCATACACGGCGATGGCGCGGATGATGCCGATGAGCAGCGCGGCAATCAGCGCGCCGGTGATCTGGCCCAGCCCGGCGGTGGCGACCACCGCGAATGACAGCACCGTCATGTCGGTGCCGGCGCCCGGCACGAGCGACGTCGTGGGCGAGGCCATCGCGCCGCCCAGTGCGCCCAGGATGGTCGCGATCACGAAGGTCACGTAGCCGATCTTCTTGGCGTTGATGCCGAGCGACGTGGCGACTTCGCGGTGGTGCGTGGTGGCCACCGTCTGCTTGCCCAGCTTGGTGTGGCGCAGAAAGAATTCCAGGCACACGTAGGCCAGCAGCGCCGTGGCGGGCACCACCACCAGCTGATACGTGGTGTAGGTGATGTCGCCGATCTCGATGTTGCCCAGCCGGTTGACGACTTCGCTGGCGCTATAGGGCTG